>CACBNQ010000025.1 GCA_902540655.1 uncultured Alphaproteobacteria bacterium
TCCCAAATCCACCTGGTATCAATATGCCGTCAAACTTATTTAACCGCTTTGTTGAAGTCGATTTTTCGAACTCTTCAGACTCCAGCCATGTGACCTCTACGTTTGTTTTATTAGCTAAACCACCATGAATAAGAGCCTCTGAAAGAGATTTATAGGCATCTTCTAGTTTTGTATACTTTCCAACAACAGCAATTTTGACTGATCCCTCTGAGCTTCGATATCTTGAGCTTACATCATTCCAAATGTTTAAGTCAGGCTCTTTTTTAGATTTTAAGTTTAGAACTTGAAGAACTGCATCATCTAATCCTTCATCAAAAAAAGCAATTGGAGCTTCATAAATTGTTTCAAGATCATTGGCTGCAATAATATTTTTCTCATTAACATTACAGAAAAGTGCAATTTTTTCTTTCTCTTTCTTAGGAATTGGCACTTCCGATCTACAAACTAATATATTTGGACTTATTCCAATAGACCTTAATTCCTTGACAGAGTGTTGGGTTGGTTTGGTTTTTAGTTCGCCTGAAGACGATAGGAAAGGCAGCAGAGTTAAATGTACAAAAATACAGGAATTGCTTTTTTTTTCCCGAGAGAATTGACGGATGGCTTCAAAAAAAGGAAGGCCTTCAATATCACCTATTGTTCCACCTATTTCACAAAGCATGAAGTCAACTTCGTCTTCATGTAGAGCAAGGAATTTTTTTATTTCATTTGTTACGTGAGGAATCACTTGTATAGTCTCTCCCAGATAGTCACCCCTCCTTTCGCGCTCTAGAACTGTAGAGTATATACGGCCAGAAGAAACGGAGTCAGTACTTTGAGCTGCTACTCCTGTAAATCTCTCGTAATGCCCCAGATCAAGGTCTGTTTCAGCGCCATCATCAGTAACAAATACTTCTCCGTGCTCGAACGGTGACATCGTACCTGGATCAACGTTTAAATATGGATCAAGTTTCCTTAGTCTTACTGAAAAGCCTCTTGCTTGTAAAAGAGCGCCTAACGATGCTGATGTAAGTCCCTTACCTAAAGAAGACACAACGCCGCCTGTAATAAAAATAAAATTCGCCAAAGTAAATCTTTCAATAAGAGCTGTTGACCAAGTTTATTTTAGAATAACAAAACTCACAAGTTGATAGTTAATTTTTATTCCGTAGGAGGCGTTAAAACACCATCCGTGCTTTTAAACTCCTTTAAGTCCGGTAATTCTGGCGTTAATTCTTTTTTATTAGAATCGTTAGCCCCTTCCGATTCCTCGAAAACTGACTTATTTGAACCACTATTTATAGAAAGAATTGTAAGCAAAATAGCTATTAAAAAAAATAAAGCTGTTAGAAACCAAGTCAGCTTCGATAAAGGGTTTGCTGATTTGGTTCCAGTTCCAAAGCCTTGATTGTCAGAGCCCATGCCCAAACCTCCGCCTTCCGATCTTTGAAATAAAACAACAAGTATCAGAAAAACAGTAACTATTAGATGGCTAATTAATAAAACGTTTGACATATTCTAGTTCTTATCCTTGTCGACCATTTTACCCTTTTGTATCCAAGGCATCATTGCTCTTAACTGCTCCCCAACTTTTTCTATTTGGTGAGAGTCATTATTTCTTCTGGTAGCTTTGAAAAATGGTTGACCAACCGAATTTTCCTGCATGAAGTCTCTCACAAACTTCCCTGACTGAATATCCTCGAGAATAGCCCTCATTCTTTTTTTCGTTTCATCATAAGGAAGCACCCTTTTCCCAGAAACGTATTCTCCATATTCTGCTGTGTTCGAAATCGAGTAATTCATGTTGGCTATACCTCCTTCGTAAATGAGGTCAACAATAAGTTTGACTTCGTGAAGGCATTCGAAATAAGCCATTTCCGAGTCATATCCAGCTTCAACAAGTGTCTCAAAGCCAGTCCTAATTAATTCTACCAACCCACCACAAAGTACGGCCTGTTCCCCGAACAGGTCTGTTTCACATTCTTGCCTGAAATCCGTTTCTATAATTCCTGATCGTCCCCCTCCAATTGCTGAACAGTAGGCTAATCCGATATCCATTGCCCTACCAGATGCATTATTGTTAACTGCAACTAAGCAAGGTACTCCTCCTCCTTTAACATACTCTCCTCTAACAGTATGGCCAGGCCCCTTCGGTGCCATCATTATGACGTCAATTGTTGGTTTTGGCTCTATTAAACCAAAGTGAATATTTAGGCCATGTGCAAACGCAATCGCTGCACCATCTTTAAGATTATCTTTCACAAAATTTCTATATGTTTCAGCTTGTAGTTCATCAGGCATAGTGAACATTATTAAATCTGCCCATTTTGATGCATCCTCGATGGTCATAACCTTAAACCCTTGACTTTCGGCTTTCTTTTTTGAGCTGGAACCATCTCTTAGTGCAACCACTATGTTACTCACCCCAGAATCTCTTAAATTCAATGCATGAGCGTGGCCTTGGCTACCGTAGCCAAGAATTACAATGTTCATTTTTTTGAGAAGATTAACATCACAGTCGTGATCGTAGTATACCTTCATGATAAGTTCCTTTCTTTGAGTTGTTTTAAACTATTTTCATTTTTTAACCAGTACAAAATATACTTTTCTTCCAATTTATCTCCCTAAGCCAGCTTTTATCAGAGTCCTTCTAAGCAATGGGCTTCGATTTAAATACATTAAAAAATTTTCCCTTGCAATTTTTAGAAAACTATTTTCTGTCATTGAGATTTTGTTTAGTAAGTGGATACCAAAAACTTTGCTTCCAGTCAGAGGTAATCTTTTTCTGTTATATTGTTTCAAAACTCTATCTGCTCCTATATCTTCATTATTTTTTAAAGCCTTTTTGCATATATTGTGAAGAGTAATAATATCTTCAACCGAAGTATTAAGGCCTTGGGCACCAGTTGGAGGCATCACGTGTGCGCTTTCAGCAATTAGAACAGTTCTTTTGCTTATTAATGTTTTTGAGAGTTGTGAGGATACCCACCATTTTTGCCTCTTACCTACAAGCTTTATGTTTCCCCTAATACCCAAGCTTTTTTTTGATAGGAGAGTATTAAACTCTGCATTCTCTAAATTATATGCTTCATTGATAACATCTGAATTATCCATCCAAACAACAGTTGACTTTGATTGTTTTGAAGAGTTTCTAAGTGGAATAATTGTAAAAGGTCCTCCAACATCTAATATTTCCGTAGTTCGATCATTGTGTTTCTTTGAGTGAGAAACTTGAAAGACCATTGCCAACTGGTTGTAAGAGGTTTTAATAGTATTTATTTTCTCTCTTTTTCTTATCGCGCTGTTTTTCCCTTCACAAGATATTAATAGTTTCCCATTTAACTCTTTGCCTTTTGAAGTCCTTACTAGAATATTATCATCAAAGGCATAATGATTAGCTATGGACTCCCCAATGTTTAAAACAAAGTTTTGGTTTTTTTTTAGCCAGCCTAAGAGCTCTAATCGCAATATGTTGTTTGGAACGTTATAACCGAAATTGTCAATGTTGACTTCTTTTGGTTTAAATATCACTCTAGCTGGCCCTATTTTTTTTTTGCTACCAGCATCAATTATTTCCATCTCCTTGAGCGGCTGAGAGAACGGTTCTATTTGTTCCCAGACACCTATTTCTTTAAAAACCTCTATTGCAGGGTTAAGAAAGGCAGTAGTTCTCTGATCTTCATGAAATTTCGAGATGTCAACTGGCTCAAAGCACTCAACTTTAATTTTTTCCTTACATAGCAAAGAGGCCGTAATCAAACCAGATATTCCAAGTCCTGAAATGATAACACTAGGATATTTTTTTTCGTTCATTATTTTTATATTTCATTACCATTTTAATAAATTTACTAAATAGATAAAGACTGTCATGTGGGCCTGGACTTGCCTCGGGGTGATATTGGACTGAAAATATATCCTTATATTTATGCTCTATTCCGCAGTTCGATCCGTCAAAGAGGGATACGTGGCTTTCAAAAATATTTTCTGGTAAACTTTTTGTATTTATTGCAAATCCATGGTTCATTGAAGTGATTTCCACTTTACCAGTGCTTAGATCTAATACTGGATGATTTGCCCCATGATGACCATGGTTCATCTTCTCAGTTTTTGCACCTAAAGCAAGGCCTAACAACTGGTGGCCCAAGCAAATTCCAAAGATAGGAATAGAGGTATCTCTTACCAGCTTTTTAAGTACTTTATTTGTAAATCTGTTGGTAGCAGCAGGATCTCCAGGTCCATTTGATAGCAATATCCCATGTGGTTCTGATGCTACGATTTCGTCGAAGGTTGAATGACCTGATATTGTTTCAATTTCTATTTTATGATTTTTAAGAGAATTTATTATATTTAATTTCGTTCCAAAATCAAATACCAGTACTTTTACTGAGTTATTACTTATATTTACTTCGTTTTTCTTTTTTTGTTCATTAATTAAATTAACTTTACTTGTGAGATCTCTTCCTTTAAGCCCAGGCCAATCAGCTAACTTTTGTCTAAGGAATTCATGGTTATGGTCACCATTTTTGTTAAAGTGTACTATTGCCTTAGGAGCTCCCAATTCTCTTATCTTTCTGGTCAAAGCCCGAGTATCGATTCCATAAATCCCAGTTATATGATTATCGTCAAGCCAACGGTCAAAAGAGAGTTCGTTTCTCCAGTTCGACGGCTCAGTAGGTTTTGCCCGTGTAATAATCCCTGTTGCCATCGGTTTCAGAGACTCGTTGTCATCGCTATTTGTGCCTACATTGCCTATGTGTGGAAATGTAAAAGTAATTATTTGTTCAGCATATGATGGGTCTGAAATTATTTCTTGATAACCAGTCATTGAAGTATTGAAACATAATTCACCGACTCCAAAGCCCTCTTTACCAAAGCCAACAGCATCCCAGGCTGTACCATCTTCCAATAATAATAAACCAGAAAATTTTTTCATATCATTTTAGTAATTATTAATAATTTTCTACAAACTATGGTTAATTCTTTTTCATTGCAAATAAAAGATTAAATTGCTAAACAAACGATCTTATAATTTTGATGTAAGATTATGACCCGAATATAGAGAGGTAATTATGCGATTGGAATTAAATGCAAACTTAAAAGAAGCAATTAAATCCCAGGAGAAACAGCGAGTAGCTACCTTAAGGCTGATAAATGCAGCCATAAAGGACAGAGATATCGCGGTTAGGTCGGAAGAGAATACTGAAGGCGTAAGTGATGCTGAAATCATATTGATACTATCAAATATGGTTAAACAAAGAAAACATAGTATTATTCAGTATGAGGAAGGCGGTAGAGTTGAGCTTGCTGAGCGAGAGAGAGAGGAGATTAAAATTATCCAAGAATTTTTACCTAACCAACTTACCGATGAGGAAATCCATATAGAAATTTTAAAAATAATTGATGCTCATGAGCAATTAACCATAAAAGATATGGGTAAGATAATGGGTGAGCTCAAAGAGAAGTTCAGCGGTAGGATGGATTTCGGAAAAGCATCTGGAATGGTTAAGGCTCTACTTAAATAGCAAAGCCTTAACAATAAATTTTATATAAGTAATGGCGCGATAACCAAGCTAACGATAGCCATCACATTAATCAAAATATTCATTGAAGGTCCTGAAGTATCTTTTAGTGGATCCCCTACCGTGTCACCAACCACTGCAGCTTTGTGTACCTCAGAGCCTTTCCCACCGAGGTTGCCTTTTTCAACATATTTTTTTGCATTATCCCAAGCGCCTCCAGCATTAGCCATCATCAAGGCCATCATTACGCAACATATAAGTGCTCCACCAAGCATTCCTCCCAAGGCTTTAGGGCCTAAAATTGTTCCTACTACAACTGGGGCTAAAACCGCTAGCGCACCAGGCGCTATCATCTTTCTAAGTGCTGCTTTTGTTGCGATATCTACGCATTTTGCAGTATCGGGTTTCGCTTTACCTTCAAGAAGGCCAGGAATTTCTTTAAATTGACGCCTGATCTCTTTTATCATATCAAACGCGGCGTCTCCAACTGCAGTCATTGTCATTGAACTAACTAGGAATGGGAAAATACCGCCTAGGAACATACCCGCTAAGACTAAAGGATCATTAATAGCTAGGACAAAACTGCTATCGCTTCCGCTGATTTTCTCTATGTATGCACTTATCAATGCCAAAGCAGCGAGAGCTGCAGCACTTATGGCAAAGCCTTTTCCAATTGCAGCAGTTGTATTCCCGACTTCATCCAATGAGTCAGTTATCTCCCGCGTCTCTTTACCCATCTCTGACATTTCTGCTATACCGCCCGCGTTATCCGCTACAGGACCGTAGGCATCAATAGCCATTGTAATTCCAACCGTACTTAACATTCCTACAGCTGCCATTCCAACGCCATAGAGGCCTGCAAAAGAGTTAGCAGTAAAAATGATTACAACAATCGCAAGCACTGGTATTGCCACGGATTGCATACCAACAGCCAATCCTGTAATCATTATAGTAGCAGCACCAGTTTCTCCTCCTTCAGCAATTTTTCGAACTGGCTTTCCTCCTGTATAGTATTCAGTTATTAATCCAACAACAATGCCACCAATTGCGCCTATAAGAACTGCTATCCATACATTTGCCGACACCCCAACTGTTGTTATAGTGAAATACGCAGCTACAATAAAAAGTATTGCAGAGCCAATAGTGCCGTACCTTAGAGCCATCTCGGGACTACTATTTGAAAACATTCTTACTGTCAGGATACCGAGGATAGAGCAAATCAGACCAACGGAAGCAAGAACTAAAGGCATTCCGATCAAAGCATCAACATTTCCACCAAGCAAAGAAACTGAAGAAGCCGACATTGTAGTTGCTAAAATAATAGACGCAATTATTGATCCGCAATAAGACTCGAAAATATCAGACCCCATTCCTGCAACATCACCTACATTATCTCCTACGTTATCTGCAATAACGCCTGGGTTTCTAGGATCATCTTCTGGAATTCCAGCCTCGACTTTTCCAACTAAATCAGCACCAACATCAGCGCTTTTTGTAAAAATCCCGCCACCAACGCGCGAAAAAAGAGCAACAGACGAAGCTCCCATCGCGAAGCCCTCAATAGCATGTATTTGCTTAAGATCTCCACCAAAGTTATAAAAAAGAATCCCTATTCCAACCAATCCCATCGCTGCCACTGTCAGACCCATAATTGAACCGCCAAAAAATGCTACATTAAGCGCTGAAGCAGCACCACCCTCACTAGCTGCGACGGCAGTTCTTACATTAGCTTTAGTCGCGGTGTACATACCAATATATCCCGCAGATCCTGAACATAAAGCCCCAAGAAAAAAAGCAAGAGCAGTTTCCCAGCCTAAAAAATAATAGAGTGCAGCCAAACAGATGACACAAAACATGCTAAGAATTTTATATTCAGCAGCCATAAATACCATCGCCCCAAGATGGATTTCGTCACCTATTTCTTTAACTCTACCAGTACCTTCGTTAGCACTCTTTACTTGCAAGTATACTAAAAAAGCGCATAAAAGTCCAAAAAGACCGAAAAAAATGGGCATTAATGGATTAAGTAACATAAACATTTCCTTTTTTTGTACAAATTCAGTTTTCGGAAATATCTAAAATTTTTACGTTTGTAAAGTAAAGATATGCTTTCAAGGAAAATTGTTAGCCATCAACGCTATCTTTAAGTACATGTTTCCGGATAATTTCATCTAATCTAGTAAAATTTGTATTTTGTTCCACAAAGTCAATAGTTTCTAGATAGCTTCGTTTTTGTAGCATCTTTCTAGTCATGCTGAAAAAAGGGCAGTTGCGTATTTTTCGCCCTCCAATAAGTTGATACCACCTGCCTGCAGGGTCCAGGTTGCAGCTGCCCGCGTCATCAGTGAATACCTCTCTAAGCGAAATTACTTCAGTCTTTATGCCGTACCTGTTAAATAATTGAACAATAAGATCTGTGTTTAACGCAGCGAATGTTTCTAAATTTCCATTGTCGTCAAGCATTATTGCAGAAAAACTTTCTGATACGCCGGAAAAGCTTTTTGGCTCTATAAAAAAAACATCTTTAGGTGTATTCTCTATTTCACCACCCTTGGAAATAAAAGTAAGCAGAGCAGCCTCAGATAAATTAGCGACTGGTATGACTTTCCCAGGAAAATATCTATCAATCATTTTTTTGGGCATCAAGTTTGTCAGTACTTCCGGATCAAATGAATAATCATTTTTGAGCATTTTTTGAACGTAGCTAAAGTCTAAGGGCGTTATGCTTATTTTGTTTGCGGCAAAAAATGTAAAAGAGTTTAAATTTGCGTCATTTGCCATTTTTGAAATAAGCTGTATGGTCTTGAAATCCGTTTCGATTTTTTCAATGGGAGAACCTCTGTAAAGAGAGATGATCTGGCAATCTGGCAATATAATTTTGATCCGAGTCTCAAAATCACTTAGAGCTTCAGGAACTTCTTTCGAAAGTGAAGCATAGGTAGCTAAAGAAATCTTAACTGGCTCGACTTTCTTAATTTGATTAAAAAAGTGCTTTGATTTCATCACAAATAACTCTTCCGGTGACATCGAAACGTTTCCTTCTTCATCAAGTGGCGGTTCAAAAGGTAAATAATTTCCATAAATCAGATCATATAGCGTCGCAATATTGTCTTCAGGGCACTTATTCTGTTTATTATGGCTATCACCAAAAATAGAAAAGGGTAAAAGAAATATCGTTAAAATAAAAAAGATTCTATATGAAATGATCATTATATACTTCCATTACGCAGGTTTATCTCAAATCCAATGCAAAATTTACGCCATTACTTCATATTTTTCGTAATTTAGAGTGATTTGCAATCCATAAACAAAATAGGGAGATTAAGGCAAAGATTACTAAAGGGGTAGCTGTTAAATTAACAACCTCCCAACCTAACTTTGAGGAGTTCGCACCGCAATTCATTAGCCAACCTGAGGTTACCGATGATAGAGCAACAAAACCAAAAACAAAAAAATCATTTATTCCTTGAACCTTTCCCCTTTCGAACGGATTATGGTTTTTTGTTAGCAGGCTTGTTGACCCGATGAAACTGAAATTCCACCCGATACCAATTAATACTAATGATATGTAGAAGTTCGAAATATCTACACCTTGATAAGCAATAAGGACTGCAAGCAAGAATAAAAGCATTCCTGTGGATATTATTGACTTTTCCCCATATTTTTCTATTAATTGCCCTGTTAAGAAGGAGGGAGCAAACATTGCCAGCGCATGAACTGAAACCACATTGGCTGCTTGGTTAGTTCCAAACCCACATCCCACTATCGCAATAGGTGAAGAAGTCATAATTAAGTTCATTACGCCATAAGCGATCATTGAGCAGATTATAGATACAGAGATCACTGGGCTTTTGAAAATCTTCACAAGCGGTCTGTTCAAGTTTGTCTTGTTTGAATTATCATTTGTGTTTCCTTCAGATGACTTTGATAGGGGAATAGGTTTGACATAAGACAATATAAATGGGCCCAAGCAGTTCAGTATTACTATAGCTAAATAAGAATATAGAAATGGTACGGAATTATTTAGACTTAAAGATATTTTTACTATAAATGGGCCTAAAATGGCTGCAATTAAGCCACCCGAAAGAACAGTTGAGATAGCTCGTGCTTTGAACCGGTCTTCACAATCATCTGTGGCTGTAAACCTATAAAATGCCTGTGAAGCCATATAAGCACCTGAAACAAAACAACCCAATGAAAAAATCTCGAATGATTTAAGAAATATGCCTAAAAGAGAAGTCAATGATCCAATTAAGCCCGCTAGATTCCCCACAACCAATCCAAGCCTTCTTGTTGTTGATTGCATTAGATTAGATAGAATAGGAGAGCTTACCATTGAACCAACAATTAAAAGGGATAGAGGTATGGTCGCATAGCAAACATTGCTAGCGAGAGATTGTCCCACAAGACCTCCCAAAATAATATACATAGGCATTTGGGAGCCTAAAATAGCTTGTGCCATAGCCAATGCTAAAATATTTCTTTGGTTTTCTGCCTTCAATTTGTATAAATTTATTTGAAACTATCTTTTTCGTTTAAAAGTAGCTTTCGTTTGGTTTCAATACCTCCAGCGCCACTGTAACCCCCTAAAGACCCATCAGATCTTATTACTCTATGGCAGGGTATCGGGCCTGGATAAGGATTTTTGCCACAAGCATTTGCTACCGCTCTAGCAGATTTCGGTTTGCCAAGTATATTTGCTAATTCTAAGTATGTTTTAGTACTGCCAGGTGCTATTTTTGCGATCTCTTTCCAGACAGCAAGTTGAAATTTAGTTCCATAACACTTTCTTTCATTAATAAATTTCATGAACTTTCTTTCTTGCATTCAGTATAACTCTACTTCTTTAAGAACACCCATCGCCCATGTCTCTTTCTTAATTAGATCACCTGATTTATCAAATATCTCCAAAATTCCGTCTCTAACGCCGTTTTTTTGGTATCCGCTTTCAATTAATTCTCCTGATTCAAGATAGAATTTCCAAATCCCTTCTAGATTGTTATCTTTATATTCCTCTTCTGTCCGAATATTGCCGCTTCGATAGTAAAACTTCCAAACCCCTGATTGAACGCCATCTGCATATACTTCTTGTGATCGCATGTTTCCATTATTAAAGAAAGTTAACCACTTTCCATTCTTTTTGCCTTTTACATAGGAACCTTTTGCTCGCAATTTACCGTTATTATGAAAATATTCCCAAGCTTCTTCTTTTAAGCCGTTCAATAGCGTTCCAGTATTTTCCACATAGCCATTGTCCCAAAAAGTTTTGACTGGTCCACTTACGGCGTCCTTATTCTTTTTATAGTAATAGACACGATTTTCTCTTAAAAGATCATTCAATGATATAAAGTTCTCCAATAGGCCTAAGTTTAGTGAAAATAAAAAAGTCGCAAAAGCAAAGACAAACCGTAAATGTTTCATAATCAAAATTTATTTAACATTATTAATCACACAATAATTCTTCGAAATATAACAAGTTTAGAGATCATTTAGCGCATTTCAACATTTAATGACTTTAGTCCGTGGAAGTGATAAATTTCTGCATACTCAGGTTTTTGAAGTATCTTAATATATCTTTTTTTATCAAACAGGTTTTTGAGGGCCAAATTTATTTCTAAGCGTGCTAAAGGGGCTCCAAGACAAAAGTGTGCACCTGCACCGAAAGAATTATGAGTTAAAGGACGTCTATTCGGTGTAAACTCAGATGGCTTATCCCATCGGCTTTCATCGTAGCCAGATGCACCTATTACCAAGCTAATTTTTTCTCCACGAGCAATGTGAATATCATCAACAGTTAAATTTTCGTATGCGAACCTCGTGAATATATGAAGTGGTGGATCATATCTTAGGATTTCTTCTACAATACTATGCCATTCTTTCTCTTTTAAAAAACGACAATCAACTTTGTTCAGAAGTAATGCTTTTATTCCATTGCCTATAGTATGCACTGTCGCTTCATGTCCTGCATTTAATAATAAAATGCAAGTCGAAACTAACTCATCAAAATTAAGCTTTTGATTATCCTCTTCAGCGTTTATCAAATGAGTGATTAAATCATCAGCTGGCTTAAAGCGACGTTCAGCTACATATGTTTTAATATATTCAAAGAATTCTTTTGAGGATTGATTTGCTAAGTTTTTGCCCCTTTCTGAAATGTTTGCTTGGTATACAGCAACCATTGAATTGGACCATTTTAACAACTGATCTGACATTTCTTCTGGTATTCCTAAGAGGCGAGCAATAGTAATTACAGGGACTTGTTTTGCGTAGCTTTCTATTAAATCTATTTCATTCTCATTAATATTATCCAATATTTGATCACAAAGTGTGTGAATATCTTTAGATATTTTTTGTATATTTTTTGTTGTGAATGCGCGTAATACCAACCCTCGTAATCGAGTATGTCTCTTCCCTTCCAATTCAAGCATTGAGTTCCTCTCAATTCTATAGAAATCACTTAGATTTTTCGTATTAGGTTGTTTAAAGTTTGGCGGCAACTCTCTACCAAATCTCTTGTCTTTAAAAATTTTATTTATGGTTCCGAAGTTAAAAAATGCCTTCTGATTGTAATTTTTCCAGAAACAAACACCACCTCTTTTTAAAATATGGCGATAGAAAGCATAGGGGTTTTGAACAAAATTTTTTTCAGTTGGTGGTTGATCAACTATTATCATTGTTATCTCACCTTTCAAAGGCCCTTTCCAAATATGGCAAGCATTGATACTATATGTTTCAGTCGATTTAGGATCAAAAACATAAACTAGAGGTTACTTTGCCTGTAATAAACAGGATATCAGATTACTTTGACGAGATGCAAGGATGGAGACATCAAATGCACTCTAATCCAGAACTAGGATTTGAATGTTTTGAGACAGCAAATTTTATAAAGTCTAAGCTAAAAGAATTTGGTGTAGATGAAATTCATTCTGGAATAGCAAAAACAGGGATTGTTGCAATAATTAATGGTAAATCTAAGGGAAAAACAATTGGGCTTAGAGCAGATATGGATGCATTGCCGTTAACAGAAATGACTAATAAAAAATATAAATCCAAAAGAAATGGAATAATGCATGCTTGTGGACACGACGGACACACCACCATGCTTTTAGGAGCTGCTAAATACTTATGCGAGACAAGGAGTTTTGCTGGAAATGTTGCCCTGATTTTCCAACCTGCAGAGGAAGGAGGAGGAGGGGCAAAAGTCATGTGTGACGAAGGCATAATGGAGAAGTTTCAGATCGATGAGGTTTATGGGATCCATAACGATCCTGGGTCTCCTTTAGGTGTTTTTAAGACTTGTATAGGCCCAAACATGGCAGCAGCAGACGATTTTACGATTAAAATTTTTGGTCAAGGTGGTCATGCAGCGGAGCCTGATGAAACAATTGATCCACTCATTACTGGGGCACAGCTTGTACAAGCTATACAAACTATTTCATCTAGAAACGTATCGGCTTTGGAAAAAGTAGTGATTTCCATCACTCAGTTTCATGCTGGAACGACGCATAATATTATTCCCAACGATGCATTCATCAACGGAACTGTTCGAACTCTTTCCAAAGAAGTGCAATTGCTGATCGTAAAAAGGCTAAAAGAATTATGCAAGGGTTACAGCAGAGGTTTTGGAGGGAAAATAAAGTTGGAATACAACTATGGTTATCCCCCTACAGTAAATCACCCAAGAGAAACAAAATTTGCAGCTGAAGTGGCTAAAGAAATAGTGGGTGTACAAAACGTTGACATAAACGCTAAACCAATAATGGCGTCTGAGGATTTTTCATATATGATTGAGAAGCGTCCAGGGTGTTATTTCCATGTAGGGCAGGGTTTTGGAGCAGCTGTCCACAATCCAAAATATGATTTTAATGATGAACTATCACCGATAGGAGCAAGCTTTTTTGTGAAATTGGTTGAAAAAGCAAACGCTTTTTAAATAGTTTGCTCTAGACATTGGGGCTCTAGAAATAGGATCCAGGACTTTTTAAAAATTCAATTTCCGATACTGTCGATGTTCTACCTAAAATAGCGTTTCTATGCGGAAACCTACCAAATCTGGCAATTATATTTTTGTGTTTTAATGCATATTGGTAGACTTTAGCAGAAGTGTGCGCTCGAAATAACGGCAAAGACATTTCTTGAAGTTTTAAACTTTCACTATGCATTAACGGTATTAAGACAAAGTGAGACCTTTCTCTATCTTGTTGGCTGATATCAAAAGCATATAAACAATTTAAGCAAGTTTCTAAAGCTATTCTGTCGCCTGAAAAGGACCTAGGTGTTCCTCTAAAAACATTTCTAGTAAATTGGTCAGTAAGTATGATAAGCGCGAGAGAGCCCTCTAAAGATTTTTGCCAATCATTAATATATCCATCTATCGCGTCTTTTATTAGATCGCTAAAACATTTTTTAATTTGGTTATCAAAATATCCATCTTTTTTAAACCAATCTTTTGGATCGCAGTCTTCAAACCAAAAATTTAATATCCGTTCTATTTTTTTTTGCATACCTCAATTAAAGAAACGAAAAATCTTACCTGCATTTAACGTTTTAGTGGTTTCAAAGTAAAGTTCCTAACTATTAAGAATATGTTTAGGGATAATATGCCTTCCTTCAGCATCGATGAAAATTCTATAAACTTTAGTAACCATGCTTATAGGTAATGTTTCATATAAATGTGGAAACAACTGATTATTTCTACCTATTTCCCATACTAGTTCTAAATCTTTGGTTTCTACTTCTAACAAATACAACGGACTTTTTGATTTGAAATGTTTTTCAAAGGTTTCTTTCAATTGTTCTGAAGTAGAAAAGTGAATAAAGCCATCGCTTAGATCGGTTTTTGACCCTACAAAAAAATCATTGTTTTTTGTGCTCTCCCAGTCATCCTCTTCACATACTTTAAAGACCTTACTCATTGCTTTTTTATTTATCCTTTTCTTTTAGGAAGGGAACCATAGAGCTCCAAACAAAATCACTTCGGGTCCGATGGTATATTGCCGCCAAAATGTGAATAGTAATCAACGAAATTGCGATAGAGAAAAGCAATTCATGAACCCAAATTATGATTTCAATCAAAAAGCTATTTTTATAACCCAGCCAAAAAAGGAACCCAATGCCCAAGCCCGATATTGCTATTCCAGAGAGAACAAAATACATCGAAATACGAACAAGTTTTGCAGCTAAATATTGTATAGTGGGAGCCTTTGAAGGAAGCGCGGACTTATATACCCTTTTCATGTACATAAAACGAAACAATATGAATATCAAAAAAATAAAGGCAAAAAAGATCTCTGATTTAAGAAGCCCTAAGTCGTTTAATTGTTCTTTATTTTCAATTTGCTTGAATACTCCATACCCAAATAAAAGAACAAAAAACCAATGTAAAGACTTTGCTAAAAAGCTGTGTTTTAACTTTTCCTGTGCCAACTGACTTAATTTTCCTCTTGAGGAGTTATTAGATATTTTTTTTGGTTGATTAAATTATTCAATACCTAAGTATATCTGTTTGTAATGCTTCCTCAAGTGCTTTCATAAAGCTTACTTCTGCTTCAACTAATTCTCCTAAATCATTTTGAGTAGCTCCTAAATTGCAATTTCCCTCGGTATCTTTTGGTGATAGCTCCACAGACTTTTGCATTGGGACCTGTTATTCCTCAATGTTATCTATTTGTTGTAGAATAGCACCTAATGCTTTCAAACCGAGCTGATGGTAAGTAAATTCCAATGAAAGCGACTTTGCAAGTTTCTCAACCGCTTTAAATCTTCTAGCCTGATAGTGCTCTATCACATTGTCAATTTGTCATTTAGACGGTGAAATAGTTTTCCTCAAAGCTTTTGGCACCAAAATTGATACATACCTATAAACGTCTTTGGGTTACTCTCTTCATATTTATGCCACATATTAAGATCATAAATGTTTGCATCTTTCCCATGAAAAACTCTAAAATTTGAGATAATTTCTTGATTTCCAAATCCGCAGAACTTAAGTCCCAACTTCTCGAGGCAGTGCGCAATATGTGGAATTGTAAAACGATGCTCTTGCACATGAAATATCAAGTCTCTTAAGGTACTCAGACTAAAGAAATCACTCGACTTTGTTAATCGCTGATGACTTTCTTTAGAAGAGTCAATTATTTTTCGCCGAAATTTTCTCATTTCAGTCTCCGATGTCCCTATGCTTAGTAATTTTATTTCTTTTCGCGTGCTTACTATATCTTGTCGAGCCAATTCACTATACAAACCAATCTTCATCAACCCACCACGCTTTAATAATTTTGTAAGGACTCGCCATCCAGCAATAGGTTCAGACATGTGATGAAGAACACCCGCACTTTCAATGATGTCAAATTTTTTCATAACTTGATCTAAGTTCAAAATATCTCCTTGAAAGTATTCAATATTGGTAAATTTATATTCATCTGTTTTCCTTTTTGCAAAAGCGAGACTACTTCGACTGAGATCTATCGCGGTGACGTGACAATTGGAATAGCGAGAGGCAGTTTTCAAAGGATGTTGTCCCGTACCACACCCAGCCACAAGTATTTTTGGATTAGAAACCTTTTTAATATTTTGGGAATATAGTTGAACTTTATTGTCATTTAAAACTTCAGTGATAGTTTGTGCTTTAGTATGAAGTCCGGCCTTTACCCATCGTGGATAAGGGTTTTCTTCATACTGTTCTTTAACCATATTCGAAATATTATCTGATATCTCCCCTATTGCTTTTATTTCTTTGGATATTGCCTTTTCAAAAAGCGGTTCTTCAATCAGTCGTTTTTTTATCTCCTTTAAATGGTTAAGCGCCTGCAAACTTTGGCACCAACTATATTTATGAAGTGGGCGATAAGATGCAAGACATAGTATTTTTAATGCCTCTGGTTGTTTTGATTTGGTGATTGTCTTGCAAATTAGTAACTCTAATTTATCAACTAGTTTAGACTCTTCGTCACTTTCAAAGTAAACATACTCGTTAATAAAACATTGAATAGAGAGGGTTGACAAAAAATAAGTGAGTGCAGGAGTATCTGTTAATTTTTCGATATTTACCAAAAGAAAACGCCTTATCTTTATAAATAATCTTTCCAATTGGATATCGGGAAGGGGGCAACTGCGCATTATATGATGCAAAAGCTTGATCGTATTGAGAAGCTCTATTTTCAAGTTTATTTTATTGAGATTGTTACCAATTTTTTTTTCAGCCAATAACTCTTTAATTGCTGGATCATGTTTTAAAAGTGTTAACATAGATCTTGCCACATCTTCAGGGCGTACGTTTTCGCCGAACTTCAGTAAATTAATCATTGCCGGATACAAACTAGGCTCCGCCGATTTAAAGCTTATTTTTTTAATTACTATGCTGAGATTTCCAAACGCATCAGTATATTTTTGATTGAGATTGATTACTTTTATAAATGCGCGGAATGCTTCGCTAAATCTTCCGACTTCATTTAGGATGATGCCAAGGTTGTTATAGGCTTTGAAATCGCCAGGATTCAATTCGATCGCCTGCCGGTAACACGCTTCTGCTTCTTCGAACTTCCTTAGCTCTTGGAGAATGACACCTAATTCAAAATTAGCTAGATAATGATCAGGCTTAAATTTAACTACTCGCCTGTAACATGCTTCTGCTTCCTCAAACCTCTTAAGCACTCGAAGCATCTTACCTAATTTAAAACTGGCTTCATAATAATCCGGCTTCAACGCTATAGCTTTTGTAAAGCTTGCCTGAGCTTCCTTGAATCTTTCTAGCCTTTGCAAGGTGATACCTAAAGTGTAATGCTCTTTTGGATCTTGAGGCGATAACTCTAAGGATTTTTGAATGGCAGATAATGATTGTTGAATTTTGCCATTCTTTTGTAGTGCAGCCCAAAGAGCTTTCCATGCAAACTGATTGTTGGGGAAGTCTTTTATGATAGATGTTGCTATCTCTTCAGCCTCAGTAAATCTTGCATACTTTAAGTGCTCTGTTAGATCACGTAGCTGTTGTTGAGAAGGTTTCACACCAGTGTTCATTTGCCTCTTTTCATCATTTTTGTGTTTTAATAATTTTTTATTTACTTTTTTGAAAATATAATCACTCCCACTCAATTGTTCCGGGTGGCTTAGAGGTAATATCAAACAATACTCTATTTATTCCTTTAACTTCGTTAATAATTTTATTGCTTGTTTCTGAAAGGAATTCTTTTTTGAAGTAAGAGAAGTCAGCGGTCATACCGTCGGTGCTACTTACTGCTCTTAGGACACAGCTATACTCGTGTGTCCGAGCGTCACCCATCACGCCTACGCTTTTAACAGGCAGTAAGATTACCAATGCTTGCCATACATTATCGTATAATTTATATTTTCTAAGCTGTTCAAGGAAAATGTTGTCTGCTTCTCTCAAAAGGCTCAGTTTTTTCGCAGTTATTTCGCCAGGGCATCTTATAGCTAAACCTGGTCCGGGGAAAGGGTGCCTATATAGAAACGTTTTATTGAGATTTAACTCAGACCCAATTTTTCTAACTTCATCCTTAAAAAGTGTCTTTAATGGTTCTACTAACTTTAGGTTCATTTTTTTTGGTAACCCACCGACGTTATGATGACTCTTTATAGTTGCTGCTGATTTTCCATGCACTGATGTCGACTCAATAACATCAGGATAGAGAGTGCCTTGTGCCAGAAAACGAATATTTTTGAGCTTTTTTGCCTCTCTTTCAAAGACATTTATAAAAAGCTTTCCAATAATTTTTCTCTTTTTTTCAGGATCCCTCACACCTTTAAGATTCTGTAAAAAAAGATTTTTTGCCTTTATTGTTTTTAATTTAATTTTTAAGTGCTTTTTGAAAAGAAACTCTATCTGATTAGCTTCTTGCTTTCGAAGAAGCCCATTATCGACAAAAATACATGTTAGATTGTTTTTTATTGCCCTATGCAATAGAAGAGCTGTGACTGTGCTATCCACACCACCAGATAGGCCACAAATTACTTTTTCGTCACCTAATTCGTTTTTAAGCCTTTCGATTAGACTTTCTGTTATCTTAACGGGAGTCCAGTTTCTTTTAATGTTTGCAATGTTTACAAAGTTTTCTAAAAATTTTTTTCCGTTTACTGTGTGAAATACCTCAGGATGAAACTGGACACCAAAAACCTTCCTAGCAGAATCTCCAATTATTGAAAATGAAGAGGTAGCCGAACTTGCTAGTTCGACAAATCCCTCCGGTAATTCGGTTATTGCATCACCATGACTCATCCAAACTTCTTCGATGTTATTTTTGAATAAATCTTTCAGAAATAGAGAGTGATTTTTGTTATTTCTACGGATTATTGTTTTTCCAAATTCTCTCTTTTCTGACTTTGATATCTTACCACCTAACAGTTTGCAGATAAGCTGGTGCCCATAGCAAATGCCTAATATTGGGATGTTTAAGTTAAAAATTCGTTTTGAAACTGTAGGGCTTTTCTTTACTACTGTGGAGTCAGGGCCTCCAGACAAAATAAGAGCTTTTGCCTCGAGAATTGATTTAGTATTTAGAATATCTGCATCCCAAGGAATAATTTCGCAATAAACGCTAAGCTCTCTTATACGTCTTGCAATGAGTTGAGTAACTTGACTTCCAAAATCAATAATAAGGATCATGACGAATTATAGGCTTTTTAATCTATAAAATTGGTGTTATTGCTTCCAACATTAGGTAATATAACAAATAGTTGCAAACAAAACGTATTTCTGATTGGTATTTTATATTGAATAGAGCGAGAAGAAGTTCGGGTGGAAGAGCTGCTAGACGCGAAGCTAGAACCACTCAACGAGTAGAGTTTTCCAAATATATTGAGAGAAAAATTCCGAATTTCGAAATACTCAATGAGGAGGCTTTGGAGGTAATTGAAAATAGTGCTGAAGAAGTTTTATCAGAAATTGGGGTTAAATTTCCTGATAACGAGTTTGCATTAAAATTATGGAAAGAAGCTGGAGCTGATATAAGTGGAGATTTGGTGAAATTACCCAAAGGTCTAGCGCGCAAGCTTTGTTCCTCCGCACCGGCTACTTTTACTCAGCACGCAAGATCCAAAATAAAGAATGTTGAAATAGGGGGCAAGAATTTGGTGTGTGCGCCTGTCTATGGCCCTCCCTTTATTAGAGATCTTGAGGGGGGTAGGCGCTATGCTGAAATAGCAGATTTTGAGAAACTCGTAAAATTAGCATATATGTCAAAATGGGTTCATCACTCGGGAGGAACTCTTTGTGAGCCAACAGATATTCCAGTAAATAAAAGACATTTAGACATGCTTTTTGCGCATATGACACTTTCAGATAAGCCATATATGGGTTCGGTCACTGCGCCTGAACGGGCAGAAGATTCCGTTGAAATGAGTGAGATTATTTTTGGCAAAAGATTTGTTAGTGAAAATACTGTCATGACCTCATTGATAAATCTTAATTCTCCGCTGGTATTAGATGCAACAATGATGGGTGCCCTGGAAGTATACGCTAGAGCGAACCAAGCATGTATTATTTCCCCTTTTATTGTTGGAGGTGCGATGGCACCCGTCACAGTGGCAGGGACACTATCACAAGTGTTGGCGGAAGTCTTAGCAGGAGTTGCATATAGTCAATTAGTAAGAAAGGGCGCTCCTGTAATTTTCGGTACTTTCGTTACATCTATCGATATGAATTCGGGTGCGCCAACGTTTGGGACGCCTGAGTCTTCGAAAGTCTTATATGGAGCAGGACAGTTGGCAAGACGGTTAAAAATTCCCTACAGGTCAGGAGGAGGACTTTGTGGCTCAAAAATTACTGACGCTCAGGCAGCATATGAAACATCCAATAGCCTTCACGCTGGGTTAATGGGTGGCGTAAACTTTATGTTGCATTCATGTGGGTGGTTAGAAGGTGGATTAGTTGCAAGCGTAGAAAAATTTATAATGGATGCTGACCAATTAGGAATATTAAACTCTCTTTCAAAAGGTATTGACGTTGAAGAAACAGACTTAGCGTTTGAAGCAATTAAAGATGTTGGCGTAGGAGGTCACTTTTTAGGATGTGATCATACACAAAAAAACTTCAAATCAGCTTTTTGGCGTTCAGATATTTTGAACTACAAGCCATTTGAAACATGGCAAGAGGAAGGTGAAAAAGATTTGACCTTTGAAGCTAACAAAAAAGCTAAACAGCTTTTGAAAAACTATGAACCCCCCGAACTTGAGATATCGAAAAAAGAAGAGCTCAAAGAATATGTGCTTAAAAAGAAAAGCTCTATGCCAGATGCTTTTGTTTAGTTAACAGTTACAAATTGCTTTAAAATCGTGCTTTTTTAGAGAGGCTCCACCTACAAGCAAGCCTCCAACATTGTCTATTGAAATTATTTGACTACAGTTTTCTGAATTAGCTGATCCACCATATAAAATGGGGATATCACCACTAAAATGTTGGTTAAGTTTTGCTTTGATGTACAGGTGAGTTTCTTTTATTTCATTCTCATCGGGTGTCAATCCAGTTCCTATTGCCCATACAGGTTCATACGCAACTATAACTTGTTCGTGAGGTTCAATTTTGGCTAGCGATCCATTGATCTGACTGTCAAGTACTTGTAATGTTTTGTTGGCTTCCTTTTCTGACAGTGTTTCGCCAACACAGACTATAGGGGTAAGTTTGCTCTTAATTGCAGCCTCAACCTTCTTGAAGATCACATCATCAGTCTCTTTAAATAGTGTTCGACGCTCAGAGTGTCCTATCAGAACGTGTGACACGCTTTTCTCTTTCAGCATTGATGCTGATATTTCTCCTGTGAAGGCGCCTTTATCTT
>CACBNQ010000026.1 GCA_902540655.1 uncultured Alphaproteobacteria bacterium
TCTAGCAACGTTCTTTTTGATTACTGACTCAATTATATCTTTTTTACTTAGGATTATCTTGAGTTTAAATTTTTAGATTTGTAATTCGACAAAAATTAAACAACACGGCAGTCGAAATAGTTGACCTAACTGATTTTTTTTATTAAAGGTTTCCAGAAAACAAGTGGATAAGTCAAAATGGCTATGCGATGGTACTCGGTAAGCGTTTTTTCCAATTTTGAGAAAAAGGTAGCCGAGAGTATAAAAGAAATGGTTGTGCAAAAGAACCTAGAAAATGAGGTATCAGAAGTTTTGGTGCCAACAGAGGAGGTATTAGAAATTCGTAGGGGAAAAAAAGTTCAAAGAGAACGAAGGTTTATGCCTGGATACGTTCTCGTCAAGATGGACATGAATGAAGAAGTTTATCACGCAATCAAGGGAATAAACCGCGTGTCGGGATTTCTAGGAGCACATGGTAAACCAACCCCATTACCAGATGCAGAGGTCGCTAGAATAATTAATCAAGTCGAAGAGGGTGGAGACCAACCAAGGTCTCTGATAGCATTCGAAGTAGGCGAAAAGGTGAATGTCACTGATGGGCCGTTTGAAGGTTTTGCTGGCTCGGTGGAAGAAGTAGACGATATCAACTCAAGGCTGAAACTAACAGTGTCAATATTTGGCAGAGCTACCCCTGTAGAGTTAGAATTCACGCAAGTTCAAAAACAAAATTGATAATAAATGTATGAAAGAGGAAAATAGTACATGGCAAAAAAAATTGAAGGCTACTTAAAACTGCAAATTCCAGCAGGAAAAGCCAATCCGTCTCCTCCTGTAGGCCCAGCGCTAGGACAACGGGGACTGAATATTATGGAGTTTTGTAAAGCATTTAACGCCAACACACAGGACATGGAACCTGGCGCGCCCTGCCCAACAGTGATTACTTACTATGTGGATAAGTCATTTTCAATGGATATTAAAACCCCACCAGCTTCATTTTTTTTGAAAAAGGCATCTGGGTTAAAGGCAGGTTCTTCTACAGCAGGAAAGGAGACTGCTGGCACTGTTACATCTAAACAAGTTAGAGAGATTGCAGAGTCAAAAATGAAGGATCTGAACGCAAATGATATTGATGGAGCAATGCAAATAATATTGGGCTCGGCGAGGTCTATGGGTATTGAAGTTAAGGATTAAGTAGGGGATTTTTAGAAATGGTAAAAATAGGGAAAAACTTTTTAAATGCGAAGAAAGCATTCGAAGGGAAGCACGATCTTAGTCTTGATGAGGCTGTAAATTTAGTTAAAGATAATGCTTCCGCAAAATTTGATGAAACAGTAGACATCGCAATAAATCTTGGAGTTGACCCAAAGCATGCGGATCAAATGGTCAGAGGAGTGTGTTCTTTACCTCATGGCAATGGGAAAAATATGAAGGTAGCGGTGTTTGCTAAAGGCGAAAAAGCGGAGGAAGCAAAAAAAGCTGGAGCAGATATCGTCGGTGCAGAAGATTTAATGGAGACGATTCAGGGAGGGGCAATTGACTTTGATCGCTGCATCGCAACGCCTGATATGATGGCAATTGTTGGAAGATTAGGCAAAGTGCTTGGTCCAAGGAATTTGATGCCAAACCCTAAAGTAGGTACTGTTACGGTGGATGTTGAAAAGGCTGTAAAGTTGGCCAAATCTGGAGAAGTGCAGTTTAAAGTGGAAAAATCTGGAGTTGTCCAAGCAGGCTTAGGCAAAGTATCATTTGACAAACAAAAAATTTCGGAAAATATTACAGCATTTATCGAATCAGTACATAAGGCAAAACCGGCAGGAGCGAAAGGATCATATATAAAGCGAATATCCGTGAGCTCGACTATGGGACCTAGTGTTACTTTAGACAGCAACCAATTTGCTAGCTGACAAGATATATGAGCCGAAGCACTAGTGCTTTATTTAAAAGTGTTAGTTCAATTAGGGCTAATACTAGTCGAAGATGGTGGGTTTCTTTTAGTGTAAATCCTGCTTGAGACAGGTAGAAATGTTTTGAAACTATATCGTTTTATAGTCAAGCTCACCTACCTGTTTTGTTAGAGGAGTAATCCTTTTTTAGCCTTAAGCAGTAAATACTGTGTATGGCACAAACGTTGGAGTAAAATACTTGGATAGAGCTAGAAAGGAACAGGTAGTAAGTGAATTAAAGGATGTTTTTGAGCATTCTGGGATAATCGTTGCTGCTAAGTATGCCGGCATTACTGTTGCTGAAATGTCAGACCTCAGAAATAAGATGCGGGAAAATAGCGCTAACGTTAGGGTGGCAAAAAACAGATTAGCGCGCATCGCTATAGAAAAGTCTCCACCTGAGGGTATGAAGCATTTGCTAGTAGATCAGATTGTTTTATTGTATTCAGAAGACCCGGTAACGGCAGCTAAAATATCTGTTGAATTCGCGAAAACTAACGAAAACCTTAAAATTGTTGGCGGAGCTATGGGCGACAAGATATTGGACTCCAATGGTGTAACTGAAGTTTCAAAGCTACCTTCAAGAGATGAAGTGTTGTCAAGCATCAGTGCTCTTCTTACATCACCAGGAGGTGACTTGGTAGCGAACGTAACCGGTCCAGCTTCAGCAATCGCAGGCGTTTTAGAAAACATTGGGGGAGACTAGGTATAGTTTTTCCTTTAACTTTTAAATAAATAGAAATGGGTGAAAAATAATGGCTGACTTAAAAAAACTAGCAGAAGATATCTCTAAATTGTCTTTAGTAGATGCAGTTGAATTGAAAAATATACTTAAGGATGAGTACGGCATTGAACCTGCTGCGGGTGGTGCAGTAATGGTAGCAGGAGCAGCTGCTGGTGGACCTGGTGGTGCTGACGGAGCTGCTGGTGGAGATGAAAAAAGTGAGTTCAATGTTATTCTAAAAGCAGCCGGTGATAAAAAGATTAACGTTATTAAAGAAGTTAGAACTATAACAGGTTTAGGTCTTAAGGAAGCAAAAGACCTTGTCGAAGCCGGTGGGAAAGCGGTTAAAGAAGGTGTGTCGAAAGACGAGGCTGAAGAAATTAAGAAGAAACTTGAGGAGGCAGGAGCTGAAGTCGAACTTACTTAAGGTTGATACCAACGATGCCAACTTCAGTAACCTATTACAAACACTTAATCTCTTTTCGGGAGTGCTTTGGGAGAGCACATGAATTGGAAGAGCTTTTGAAATTTAGTGATCTAATATCCCGTTCAGATCAAAAAAACAAAGATCAGAGGTTTCCATGAGTGAAGATGTTTTTACAAAAAGCCGAATAAGAAAATATTTTGGTAAGATCAGGGAGGTTGCAGAGATGCCTAACCTCATTGAAGTTCAAAAGTCATCATACGAATTGTTTCTGAACTCTGGAGAAGGCTCCGAGCCCGTAAAAGGAGAAGGCTTGAGAGGCGCGTTTGAGTCAATATTTCCAATAACTGACTTCAATGAGACTGCGGTTTTGGAGTTCGTTTCATACGAATTAGAAAAACCCAAATATGATCTGGAGGAGTGTCATCAAAGAGACCTCACTTTTGGTGCTCCCCTTAAGGTAAAATTGCGTTTGATAGTGTTTGAAATTGATGAGGTAAGTCAGGCAAAGTCTGTCAAAGGGATTAAAGAGCAGGATGTATATATGGGCGACATTCCTCTCATGACCCCTAACGGGACATTTCTAGTGAATGGTACGGAGAGGGTTGTTGTTTCCCAAATGCATAGATCACCTGGGGTGTTTTTTGACAATGATAAAGGCAAGACGCATTCTTCTGGTAAAATACTTTACACTAGCCGCATTATTCCTTATCGAGGCTCTTGGCTTGATTTTGAGTTTGATGCCAAAGACTTAGTGCATGTAAGGATAGATCGTAGAAGAAAAATACCAGTCTCGACTCTTCTTTATGGATTGGGTTTAAGTCAAGAAGAGATCTGCGAGACTTATTATCAGCAAGTCTCATATGGCTTAGTGAAAGGCAACAAATGGTCGACGCCTTTTTACCCATCAAGATTTAGGGGGGTTAAACCATTATTTGATTTGGTTGATTCTAAAACTGGTGAGGTGATCGCAGAAGCAGGCAAAAAGATCACTCCTAGATTTGTCAAAGAAATAGAAGACTCCAACTCTGTTAAGGAGATTTTAGTGCCGTTCGAATCCATAATCGGCCGGTTTGCAGCAAGTGATATTATCAATGAGAAAACTGGTGAGATATGGTTGGAAGCCGGTGAAGAGATAACTTGCGACTTTGATCAGAAAAGTGGCTCGATAACTGGCGGCAATTTAAAGACACTTTTCGATAATGGAGTGACCGAAATAAAAACATTGGACATCGATCATGTGAATGTTGGTCCATATCTCAGAAACACAATGGCGTCAGACAAGAATTTTAATCGTCAAATGGCACTCGAAGATATATACAAAGTCATGAGACCTGGAGAACCGCCCACAATAGAGGCCGCTGCAGATTTATTTGAGTCTCTCTTTTTTGATGAAGAAAGATATGACCTGTCGGCTGTGGGAAGAGTAAAATTAAATATGCGTCTTGATCTCGATGCACCAGACACAACGCGCATCCTGAGGAAGGAAGACATTGTTGCAGTAATCAGAGCTCTCGTGGAATTGAAGGACGGCAAGGGTGAAATTGATGATATAGATCACTTGGGAAATAGGAGGGTCAGATCTGTTGGAGAGCTTATGGAAAATCAGTACAGGGTTGGTTTGCTAAGAATGGAAAGAGCCATTCGAGAGCGAATGTCTTCTGTAGAGATTGACACAGTAATGCCTCAAGATCTTATTAACGCTAAACCTGCAGCAGCAGCTGTAAAAGAATTTTTCGGATCGAGCCAATTGTCACAATTCATGGATCAAACCAACCCATTATCTGAGGTAACTCACAAAAGACGCCTCTCCGCACTTGGTCCTGGAGGTTTAACTCGGGACAGAGCAGGATTTGAGGTGAGGGATGTTCATCCTACTCATTATGGAAGAGTTTGCCCAATCGAAACACCTGAGGGTCCAAATATAGGATTGATCAATTCTTTAGCTTCGTTTGCCAAAGTAAATAAATACGGTTTTATTGAAACGCCCTACAGGCGGGTTGATAATGGAAAGGTGACTGATGACGTAGTTTACATGTCGGCTACAGAGGAGATGAAGTATACAATTGCGCAGGCTAACGCAAAACTTAACAAAGATGATGCGTTTGAGAATGAATTAGTATCAACTCGCAGGTTTGGAGATTATATGTTATATCCGTCTGCTTCAGTTGATTATATTGATGTTTCACCCAAGCAGTTGGTATCTGTGGCAGCCTCATTAATTCCTTTTTTGGAAAATGACGATGCGAACAGAGCGTTGATGGGGTCAAATATGCAAAGGCAAGCTGTCCCATTGTTAACTGCCGAGGCACCCTTTGTTGGAACTGGCATGGAGTCAGTTGTGGCAAAAGACTCTGGTGCTGCAATTGTAGCGAAACGCTCTGGAGTGATTGACCAGGTAGACGCAATGAGGATTGTGGTAAGAGTTACGGATGAAGTGGATCTCGGTGATCATGGAGTTGATATTTACAGGTTGAGAAAGTTTCAAAGGTCCAATCAAAACACTTGTATCAATCAGCGTCCATTAGTGAAAAAAGGTGATCAAGTTTTGAAAGGGGAGGTGATAGCAGATGGTCCCTCTACTGACATGGGCGAACTGGCATTGGGAAAGAATGTGTTGGTCGCTTTTATGCCATGGAACGGCTATAACTATGAAGATTCTATTTTAATTTCCGAAAGGCTTGTTAGAGATGACGTATTTACGTCGGTTCATATTGAAGAATTTGAGGTAGCTGCTAGAGATACAAAGCTAGGTCCCGAAGAGATTACCAGAGATATACCAAATGTAGGCGAAGACTCTTTAAGAAATTTGGATGAAGCTGGTATTGTCTATATTGGAGCAGAGGTTGGACCAGGTGATATACTAGTCGGAAAGATTACTCCAAAGGGGGAAAGCCCAATGACACCAGAGGAAAAACTTCTTAGAGCTATCTTCGGTGAGAAGGCTTCTGATGTAAGGGATACTTCTCTTAGGATGGGTCCAGGGGATCATGGAACTATTGTAGAGGTTAGAGTTTTCAACAGGCATGGAATTGAAAAAGACGAGCGTGCTTTGCAGAATGAGAGACATGAAATAGAGCGATTAAGTAAAGATAGAGATGATGGCTTGGAGATCTTGGAAAGAAATATATATTCCAGATTAAATGATCTTTTAGTTGGTAAAAAAATAAATGATGGGCCTAAAGGTGCCGCGAAAGGTTCAAAGATAACTCAAGATAAACTAGACAGTTTGTCTAAGGGACTTTGGTGGAAATTTTCTTTGGAGGCAGAAAGTGATGCAAAAAAAATGGAAGCATTACAAGAGCAATTTGAGAAACAAAAGCAGATTGCAACCGACTCATATCAAGACAAAGTTGAAAAGGTTAGAAGAGGAGATGATTTACCACCTGGTGTGATGAAAATGGTAAAGGTATTCGTAGCTGTTAAACGAAAGCTTCAACCAGGTGATAAGATGGCAGGAAGGCACGGCAACAAGGGTGTTATATCGAAAGTTGTACCTGAGGAGGATATGCCCTTTTTAGAAGATGGGACAACGGTAGACCTGGTGTTAAATCCACTTGGAGTTCCAAGCAGAATGAACGTTGGTCAAATCCTTGAAACCCATATGGGGTGGGCTGCAAAATCATTAGGGGAATCGATTAACAACGCAATCTCCGAGTTCAAAAAAAACAATGATCAGAAAATTTTAGAAAATGCTTTGTCAAACGCTTATGGAAGTGACGAGTTTAAAAAACAGATTAAAGGGTTGTCTGCCGATAATTTGCTCACCGTGGCAAACAATGTTAAGAAAGGTGTTCCTATTGCGACTCCTGTTTTTGATGGGGCAAAAGAAAGCGATGTTACTGAGGCTCTCAGCAGGGCTGGTTTAGACCAAAGTGCTCAGTCAATTCTTTTCGATGGGAGGACAGGAGAGCAGTTCGCGAGACCAGTTACAGTTGGTGTTAAATATATTTTAAAATTACACCATTTGGTAGACGAGAAAATACATGCAAGATCTACCGGCCCATATAGTTTAGTTACACAGCAACCATTGGGTGGTAAGGCGCAATTTGGAGGTCAAAGGTTCGGTGAAATGGAAGTTTGGGCCTTAGAAGCATATGGGGCAGCATACTCTCTCCAAGAAATGTTAACTGTTAAATCTGATGATGTAGCTGGTAGAACCAAGGTCTATGAAAGTATAGTTAAAGGTGAGGATAATTTTGAAGCTGGAATTCCAGAATCATTTAACGTTTTGGTAAAAGAAATTAGATCTCTGGGTCTGAACATAGAGCTGTTAGATGATGAAATTAATTAGTTGCTTGCTAGATGCAAACTTGAACATTTTATAGGATGTAAAAATGAATAAAGAAATAACAAATCCGTTTGGCAACCCACAAGCACTCAAGTCTTTCGATGAGATAAGAATTTCTATTGCCTCACCCGAAAGAATATTGAGCTGGTCTTTTGGTGAAATAAAAAAACCCGAAACCATAAATTATCGTACTTTTAAGCCTGAAAGAGATGGCTTGTTTTGTTCAAGAATATTTGGGCCAGTCAAAGACTATGAATGTCTCTGTGGCAAGTACAAAAGAATGAAGTATAGAGGAGTTACGTGCGAAAAGTGTGGGGTTGAAGTGACTTTGCAAAAAGTAAGACGAGAAAGAATGGGTCACATTGAACTTGCTTCTCCTGTTGCGCATATTTGGTTCTTAAAGTCTCTTCCGTCTAGAATAGGGTTAATGCTCGATATGACCCTACGGGATTTAGAAAGGATACTGTACTTTGAGCAATATGTAGTGATTGAGCCTGGTTTGACAGATTTGAAGCCGGGACAGTTACTTTCAGAAGAAGAATATTTAGATGCGCAAGATCAATATGGCTTGGATGCATTCCAAGCAGGCATTGGGGCGGAAGCAATCAGGGAAATGCTCATGGCTATTGACGTTGACTCAGAGGCTGAAAAACTTAGAGAGGAGCTTAAAGAGGCAACAGGTGAACTTAAACCAAAGAAGATAATAAAGAGACTAAAGCTTGTTGAAAACTTTAGAGAAAGCTCTAACAAGCCTGAATGGATGATTATGACAGTAATCCCAGTCATTCCGCCTGAGCTAAGGCCTCTGGTTCCGTTGGACGGTGGAAGGTTTGCAACTTCAGATCTAAATGACCTTTACAGGAGGGTTATTAATAGGAATAACAGGTTAAAAAGGTTAATGGAATTGAAAGCACCTGATATCATTATTAGAAATGAGAAAAGGATGCTTCAAGAGTCAGTTGATGCTCTTTTTGACAATGGGCGGCGTGGACGAGTGATAACTGGAGGGAACAAACGACCCTTGAAATCCCTCTCCGATATGCTTAAAGGAAAGCAAGGTCGTTTTAGGCAAAACCTTTTAGGGAAGCGGGTTGACTTCTCGGGTCGTTCAGTAATCGTTACTGGACCTGGGTTAAAACTTCATCAGTGTGGACTTCCAAAAAAGATGGCTCTCGAGCTTTTTAAGCCATTTATTTACTCAAAACTAGAAGCTCGTGGCCTTTCGTCCACAGTAAAACAAGCAAAAAAAATGGTGGAGAGAGAAAGACCAGAAGTTTGGGATATATTGGAGGAGGTAATTCGAGAACATCCAGTGCTCTTAAATCGCGCGCCTACTCTACATAGACTTGGAATACAGGCTTTTGAACCAGTATTGATTGAAGGAAAAGCGATAAACCTACACCCCTTGGTATGTTCAGCTTTTAATGCCGACTTCGATGGCGACCAGATGGCTGTTCACGTACCTTTAAGTTTAGAGGCACAGCTTGAGGCTCGTGTTCTAATGATGTCAACGAATAATGTACTTTCTCCCGCCAATGGTAAGCCAATTATAGTACCCTCCCAAGATATGGTTCTAGGGCTATATTATATTTCTCTTATGAGAGAAGGGCAAATAGGTGAAGGGATGATTTTTTCCTCTGTGGACGAGGTTGAGCATGCTCTCGAAGCAGGTGTCGTCAATATGCATTCAAAGATCACAGCAAAGGTTGCTCAGATAAATAGTGAAGGCGAAACATTTTTCAAGAGGTTCGAGACTACACCCGGTAGGCTTAGACTTGGGGCCTTGCTGCCAAAGAACCATAAAGCACCATTTGAGATCGTAAACCGACTTCTAAGGAAGAAAGAAGTTGGCGAAGTTATCGACACTGTTTACAGGCACTGCGGACAAAAAGAGTCAGTTATATTTTGTGATCAAATTATGCAACTTGGTTTCCATGAGGCATTCAGGGCAGGAATATCTTTTGGTAAAGATGATATGGTTATTCCAGAGACAAAATGGAATTTTGTAAACGAAACGAGAGATCAAGTCAAAGATTTTGAAAGACAATATATGGACGGTCTGATTACACAAGGTGAGAAATACAATAAAGTAGTAGATGCTTGGTCAAAGTGTTCAGATTTGGTCGCTGACGCAATGATGGCTGATATATCATCTACCAAGAAAAGTGATGATGGATCTGAATTAGAACCTAATTCGGTTTACATGATGGCGCACTCAGGTGCTCGAGGCTCACCCGCTCAAATGAAGCAATTAGGTGGAATGCGTGGTCTTATGGCAAAGCCATCTGGAGCTATTATAGAGACACCAATAATAGCAAACTTCAAGGAAGGTTTATCTGTTTTAGAGTATTTTAACTCGACACATGGAGCGCGAAAGGGCCTCGCTGACACGGCTTTAAAAACTGCTAATTCAGGATATTTGACGCGACGCTTAGTTGATGTTGCTCAAGATTGTATAGTTAGAATTAACGATTGCGGGACTGAAACATCGATTAAGTGCGAGGCAGCAGTCAGTGATGGCGAAGTAGTGGCCACTTTGTCCGAGCGGATTTTAGGTAGGGTGGCAGCCGAGGATATAAAAAGTCTATCAGATGATAGCGTTATATGTAGCAAAGGCACGATGATAGACGAGCGCATTGCTGATTTGATTGAAAAAGCGGAGATCGCAACAGTACAAATACGGTCACCTCTAACATGTGAAGCTGATGACGGAATATGCGCCACCTGCTATGGAAGAGATTTGGCTAGGGGAACACCAGTTAATCCTGGAGAAGCCGTTGGAATTATTGCCGCACAATCAATCGGTGAGCCAGGAACACAGCTTACTATGAGAACTTTCCATATAGGAGGTATTGCGCAGGGTGGATCACAGTCATTTATGCAATCCAATCATAGTGGGGTGGTAGAATTTAAAAGTGCCAATATTCTTACTAACGGACAAGGTGAAGAAATTGTAACTAGTCGCAGCATGGAGCTTGTAATAAAGAATGAAAAGGGTGTTGCTCTTAGTTCTCATAGGCTTTCTTATGGGACTAAACTATATGTCAAAGAGAAGCAAAAAATATCTGCAGGTGACAAGCTATTCGAGTGGGATCCATATACGCTTCCTATAATTGCCGAAAGAGGAGGAATAGTAAAGTTTGCTGATTTGATACCAGGGGTGTCAGTAAGGGAAGATGTGGACGACGCTACAGGAATATCACAAAAAATAGTTTCAGATTGGAGAGCCTCTTCTAAAGGTAGTTCTTTGCAGCCAGAAATTATAATTGTGGACAAAGAGACTAATGAGCCAGTCAGGCTTGAAAATGGTAATCCTGCTGTTCACCCAATGTCAGTTGACGCTATAATGTCAGTTGAGGATGGGTCTGAAATCCAACCAGGGGACGTATTAGCAAGAATCCCCAGAGAGGGTGCAAAGACCAAAGACATTACTGGTGGTTTGCCTAGAGTTGCAGAACTTTTCGAAGCTCGAAGACCTAAAGATCATGCTATAATCGCTGAGAAAGATGGATATGTGCGTTTTGGAAAGGATTATAAAAACAAAAAAATTATTGCTGTTGTGCCTGATGGAAATGATGATGAAGCAGTTGAATATACCGTTCCAAAGGGAAAACACATTCCTGTTCAAGAGGGAGACTTCGTGAGAAAGGGTGAATACATAATGGAGGGCAACCCTGCGCCACATGATATTCTTACAATAATGGGAGTGGAAGCGCTGGCCGAATACATGATCAATGAAGTTCAGGATGTATACAGGCTACAAGGTGTAAAGATAAACGATAAGCACATAGAAGTTATTGTTAGGCAAATGCTTCAAAAATGGGAGATAACAGATAGTGGGGGAACTATATTGCTCAAAGGTGAGCAGGTTGATAAGTCAGAGTTTTTAGAGGCAAATGAGAAAGCTTTAGAACAAGGCTTACAGCCAGCAAAGGGTGGGCCAGTCCTATTGGGGATAACCAAAGCAAGTTTGCAGACAAGAAGTTTTATCTCTGCTGCGTCGTTTCAAGAAACAACTAGAGTATTAACAGAGGCATCAACCCAAGGTAAAAAAGACAAACTTATAGGCCTAAAAGAGAACGTTATAGTGGGGAGGTTAATCCCGGCAGGAACTGGAGGTTCAGCAAGAGAAATTAGAAAGGTTGCTGCTATGCGTGATTTACAAATCCTAAATGAGCGTTCTCAGGCAGAAAGTCTTGAAGAAGAGGTTGTAGATACGGTCGATAATGTAGAAAAGACTTAAATTGGAAGATATAAAAGTCACACTACGCAAGATTAGTTGTATTTGGTGTTGACAGTCACGAATTAAGTTTATAAATTCGCGCAAAATTCGTTGAATCAGTATTTAAACATTCAAAAATTTAAAAGGCAAGATTACGTTTTAGTTAATCCTCTGCATTGTGGAAAAGGGTCTAAGTTGACCTATTTTAAGGAAGGTTAAGGGCAAAATGCCGACTATACAACAGTTGATAAGAAAGCCGAGGAAGCCCAGAACATACAGGCAGAAGTCGATGCATCTTCAAGCTTGTCCGCAAAAGAGAGGAGTTTGTACCAGGGTTTACACTACAACCCCAAAAAAACCGAACTCCGCGATGCGTAAGGTCGCTAAAGTTAGGTTGACCAATGGGTACGAGGTTATTTCTTATATACCTGGAGAGGCGCATAATCTTCAAGAGCACTCAGTTGTTTTGATTAGAGGCGGAAGGGTTAAAGATTTGCCTGGAGTTCGGTATCATGTGCTTAGAGGAGTGTTAGATACGCAGGGTGTTAAAGACAGAAAGCAGCGTAGATCAAAGTACGGTGCAAAGAAACCAAAATAAGAAATTAGAAAAATGTCACGTAGAAGAAGAGCTGAAAAGAGAGAGATATTACCTGATCCTAAGTTTAAGGACTTAGTCCTATCTAAGTTTATGAACAATTTAATGCTAGATGGGAAAAAGTCAGTGTCAGAAAAAATAGTTTATGGTGCTTTTGATGAGATTGAGAGTAAAATGAAACGACCTCCGTTAGAAGTGTTCCATGAAGCTCTTGACAATATAAAACCAGCAGTAGAAGTGAGATCTCGTAGAGTAGGCGGAGCAACATATCAGGTGCCAGTTGAGGTTAGGCCACAGCGAAGAGAAGCTCTCGCTATTCGCTGGCTAATAAAGGCTTCGAGGGATAGAAACGAAAAGACTATGAAGGATAGGTTGGCATCCGAGCTCATAGACGCTGTGAATACGCGAGGTTCTGCGGTTAAAAAGAAAGAAGATACACACAAAATGGCAGAAGCAAATAAAGCTTTCAGTCATTATAGGTGGTAAGGAAAGAGTAAGAAATATGTCTAGAGAATATACGTTAAATCTTTACAGAAACTTTGGTATTATGGCTCATATTGATGCCGGTAAGACGACATGTACAGAGAGAATACTTTATTACACCGGAAAGTCTCATAAAATTGGAGAAGTGCACGACGGCGCCGCGACAATGGATTGGATGGAGCAGGAACAAGAAAGAGGGATAACGATTACCTCAGCTGCTACTACAACATTTTGGGAGAGAACAGAAGATGGTGAAAAGGCTCTATCGCCGAAACACCGGTTCAACATAATTGATACACCGGGACACGTCGATTTTACGATAGAAGTTGAAAGATCACTAGCTGTTCTGGATGGAGCAGTTTGTGTATTGGATGCCAACGCTGGTGTCGAGCCTCAGACTGAGACCGTATGGAGACAGGCCGACAGATACAAAGTTCCGCGAATTGTTTTTGTAAACAAGATGGACAAAATAGGGGCCGACTATTTTCAGTGTGTAAAAATGATTAAAGATCGAACAGGAGCAGTTCCATGCCCAATACAACTGCCTATTGGTTCAGAAACTAACCTCGAAGGAGTAATTGATCTAGTCACGATGAAGGAATGGACTTGGGCTGGAGAAGATCTAGGAGCAAGCTGGACATGTCAAGATATTAGACCTGATCTGATCGAAACTGCTGAAAAGTATAGAGCAGAGATGATTGAAATAGCCGTAGAGATGGACGATATCGTGATGGAAAAATATCTTGAAGGAGAAGAACCAGATGAAGGGACCCTAAGAGATCTTTTGCGAAAGGGTACTCTCAGTATGGCTTTTGTGCCAGTTCTTTGCGGATCGGCCTTTAAGAATAAGGGCGTGCAGCCTCTCCTAAATGCAGTTATTGATTATCTACCAGGCCCTTTAGACGTACCTGCATACATGGGATTTAAGCCTGGGGACGAAAGCGAAAAAAGAGATATAGAGAGATCAGCAGACGACAGTCAACCTTTTTCTGGGCTAGCATTTAAGATAATGAATGATCCATTTGTTGGGTCACTCACGTTCACACGGATATATTCAGGGGTTATAAAAAAAGGTGATAACTTTTTGAACTCTACAAAAGGTAAAAAAGAGCGAGTTGGGCGTATGATGATGATGCATTCCAATAATAGAGAAGAGATTGATGAAGCCTATGCTGGGGACATAATTGCCTTAGCGGGCCTAAAAGACACAACAACAGGAGACACTATATGCGACACAGTTAAACCGGTTGTTTTGGAAACCATGACATTTCCGGATCCTGTAATCGAGATTGCAGTCGAACCAAAAACTAAGAATGACCAAGAGAAAATGTCTGCTGGCTTGCAAAGATTGGCTGCAGAAGATCCATCTTTTAGAGTTGAAACAGATCTAGAGTCCGGTCAGACGATAATGAAGGGCATGGGTGAACTACATTTAGATATTTTAGTTGATAGGTTAAAAAGAGAGTTCAAAGTTGAGGCAAATATAGGGGCGCCACAGGTTGCTTACAGAGAGACAATTAGTAATGAAGCTGAAATTGATTATACACATAAAAAGCAGTCTGGTGGAGCTGGTCAGTTCGCAAGAGTAAAGTTAGTCATTTCTCCAACCGATCCTGGAGAAGGTTACTCGTTTGAAAGTAAAATAGTGGGAGGGGCAGTCCCCAAGGAGTATATACCTGGGGTAGAAAAAGGGATACAGTCTGTAATGGATAGTGGGCCATTGGCGGGGTTCCCCGTAATCGACTTCAAGGTGGCGTTGATTGATGGTGCTCAACATGATGTTGACTCAAGTGTACTAGCATTTGAGATTGCTTCAAGAGCGGCCATGAGGGATGGATTGAAAAAGGCAGGAGCAAAGCTGTTAGAACCGATAATGAAAGTTGAAGTAGTTACACCTGATGAGTATACCGGCAACATTATTGGTGATCTCACATCTCGTCGTGGCATGGTTACCGGACAGGAAACTAGAGGAAATGCGATTGTAGTAAATTCACTCGTGCCACTAGCTAATATGTTTGGGTACATCAATAATTTAAGATCAATGTCGTCAGGACGGGCTCAGTTTACAATGATTTTTGAAAAATATGAGGCTGTACCGTCAAATATTTCTGAAGAAATACAAGCCAAGTTTGCTTAAGTCAAAAAAGGAATTCTAGAGAAGAGGAGAAAAAAATGGCTAAAGAAAAATTCGAACGAAATAAACCCCACGTAAACGTCGGAACTATTGGGCACGTTGACCATGGGAAAACTACCTTAACCGCAGCGATAACTAAGCAGTTTGGCGACTTTAGAGCATACGATCAAATCGATAACGCGCCTGAGGAAAAAGCTAGGGGAATAACTATCTCGACCGCGCATGTAGAGTATGAGACAGATGCCAGGCATTACGCACATGTAGATTGCCCTGGCCATGCTGATTATGTAAAGAATATGATCACTGGAGCCGCACAAATGGACGGTGCCATTTTAGTCGTTAATGCAGCTGATGGTCCAATGCCCCAAACAAGAGAGCATATCTTGCTTGCAAGACAGGTTGGTGTTCCGGCACTAGTTGTTTTCTTGAACAAAGTTGATCAGGTTGATGATCCTGAATTATTAGAACTAGTTGAAATGGAAGTTAGAGAGCTACTATCATCTTACGAGTTCCCAGGAGACGATATTCCCATAATTTCTGGGTCGGCTTTAGCTGCTCTGGAAGATAGGGACGAAGAGATTGGTGCTAAGAAGATCGCTGAGCTTATGAAAGCGGTAGATGACTCGATACCAACGCCCGATAGGCCTATTGATCAGCCATTTTTAATGCCTATTGAAGATGTATTTTCGATTTCAGGTCGGGGAACTGTTGTAACTGGGCGTGTAGAGCGTGGTGTGATTAACAACGGAGATGAAATTGAGATAGTAGGTATTAGGGAAACTTCCAAAACAGTGTGTACAGGTGTTGAGATGTTTAGAAAATTGCTTGACAGAGGTGAAGCAGGCGACAACATCGGTGCTCTACTTAGAGGCACCGAACGGGATGGCGTTGAACGTGGACAATGTCTTGTTAAGCCTGGATCTGTCACTCCACACACCAAGTTTGAAGCAGAGGCTTACATTCTCACTAAAGACGAAGGGGGTAGACATACTCCGTTCTTTGGTAATTACAGACCTCAATTTTACTTCAGAACTACAGACGTTACAGGAACTGTTCAGCTTCCTTCTGGAACAGAGATGGTCATGCCTGGGGATAACCTAAAGTTCGAAGTTGAATTAATCGCTCCAATAGCTATGGAGGAGAAATTAAGGTTCGCAATCAGAGAAGGTGGTAGGACAGTCGGCGCGGGTGTTGTATCTAAGATAATAAAGTAAAGAGAAGGTAAAATGCAAAACCAAAGTATACGAATAAGGTTAAAGGCATTTGACTACAGAGTGCTGGATACCAGCACTCAGGAAATTGTGTCAACGGCAAAACGTACCGGTGCGCAAGTACGGGGTCCCATACCCTTACCTAACAAAATAGAGAAGTATACTGTTCTTAGAAGTCCGCATATAGACAAAAAAAGTAGAGAGCAATTTGAGATGCGAACACATAAACGGCTTTTAGATATTGTGGACCCCACCCCTCAGACTGTTGATGCTCTTATGAAGCTTGACCTTGCGGCAGGTGTCGACGTAGAAATTAAACTTTGAAGTAAAGAAGGAGCAACAAACGTATGCGTACGGGCGTTATCGCAAAGAAAATAGGAATGTCTCGAATTTTCAATGAAGACGGAAGACAAGTACCAGTAACAGTTCTTCTTTTAGACGATCTAAAGGTTGTTGCTAGACGTACTATGGAGAAGGATGGTTATACAGCTGTCCAGTTAGGATCGGGATTGGCTAAAGCAAAAAACGTTAGCAAACCTATGAGGAGCTATTTTGCAGCCTCAAAAGTCGAGGTTAAGAGAGTGCTAAAGGAATTTAGAGTCTCAAGCGAGAACCTAATTGAGGTGGGCTCACAAATTACCGCAAACCACTACGTGGAGGGCCAACTCGTTGATGTGTCTGGTGTTTCTATAGGTAAGGGTTTTGCTGGTGCGATGAAAAGACATAATTTCGGAGGTCTCAGAGCAAGTCATGGTGTTTCAATCTCCCATAGGTCTCATGGTTCAACGGGCCAGTGTCAAGATCCGGGAAGGGTATTCAAAGGAAAAAAAATGGCAGGGCATATGGGGTCGAGAAAGGTTACGACACAGAATTTAGAGGTCGTGAGTGCAGATGAAGAATCTGGATTGATATTAGTTAGGGGAGCGGTGCCTGGTGCTAAAGGAGGCTGGGTAACTATATCCGATGCAGTAAAAAAACCTGTTAATAAGGATGCACCCATACCTGCTGCTGTTAAAGGTGCAGTTAAAGGGAATAATGAAAAAGACGTAGAAAACGAAGCTGCAGTTACAACACCTGTAAATGAGAGCCCAGTTGAAGAGAAGGTAAAAAGTGATGAAAGCTGAGCTACTTAACATTGATACAGGTAAGGCAAAGGCGGTGACGCTATCAGATGATATTTTCTCTCTGGAGCCAAGAAAAGATATTCTAAACAGGGTTGTGAGGTGGCAACTAGCGCGAAGACAACAGGGAAGTCACTCAGTCAAGACAAGGTCCGAGGGTAGTTACTCCAAATCAAAGATTTACAGGCAAAAAGGTACTGGTGGAGCTAGGCATGGTGACAGAAACGCCCCAATTTTTAGAAAAGGAGGGGTATACAAAGGGCCGAAGCCAAGAAGTCACAGCCACAGTCTAAACAAGAAGTTTAGAAAACTTGGGATAAAGCATGCTCTATCAAGTAAAATCTCCCTAGGTAAGGTAGTGTTTGTTGATGAAATAAAGACTAATTTTGAAAAAACAAAGGATTTAGTAAAAATATTCGATAAGTATGGCTGGCAGAGCCTTTTGATTATAGACGATCAACAAAAGGCTAAAAGTTTGGCAAAGTTTACTAAAAGGCTCGCAAATAGGGATGTTTTGAGTGTAAATGGAATAAACGTTTACGATATTCTGAGAAAAGATCAACTATTGATAACGTCAGCAGCGCTAAAGCAGTTAGAGGAAAAGCTTCAATGAAAAGCAACTATGATATAATTCGTCGTCCTATAATAACTGAAAAGGCAACATTAGCGTCCGAAGTAGGTGGAGTAGTATTCGAAGTTGCTATGAAATCAAATAAAACTGAGATTAAACAGGCAATAGAGGAACTTTTCAAAGTAAAGGTTAAGGCGGTAAATACGAGTATAAAGAAAGGCAAGAGAAAACGCTTTCGTGGTCAACTAGGAAAGCAGAGAGATACAAAACGAGCATACGTGATGCTTGAAGAAGGTAACACAATAGATGTTACTTCTGGTCTTTAAGTTGGTATCGAGGTAGGAAAGATGGCGCTAAAGAATTATAAACCAACATCACCCGGGCAAAGAGGCCTTGTGCTAGTTGATAAATCAGGATTGTGGAAGGGAAAACCCGAAAAAACACTTACCAGAGGTTTAACAAAAAAAGGTGGACGTAATAATTTAGGTCGGATCACGGTTAGGCATCAGGGAGGTGGCGCAAAAAGGTTATACAGGGAAATAGACTTCAAACGCTCTAAAACTGATATTACCGCTACTGTGGAAAGAATTGAATACGATCCAAATCGATCTGCCTTCATCGCATTAATTGTTTATGAGGATAAAGAGAAATCTTATATTTTAGCCCCTCAGCGGCTTAAGGCAGGTGATACTGTAATATCCGCAGAAAAAGCCGATGTTAAGCCTGGGAATTCTATGCCGTTTTCAAGTATGCCGGTGGGAACGATAGTTCATAACATAGAATTTAAGCAAGGTAAAGGTGGGCAAATTGCAAGATCTGCGGGTGCTTACGCACAGTTTATAGGTAGAGATGGAGGGTATGCCCAATTGCGATTATCTTCGGGAGAGGTAAGAGTTGTCAGGCAAGAGTGCAGGGCTACAGTTGGAGCGGTTTCTAATCCAGATAATTCTAACCAAAATCTCGGAAAAGCTGGTAGATCACGATATTTAGGTAGAAGGCCAACTGTCCGAGGCGTTGTAATGAATCCAATTGACCACCCTCACGGTGGGGGAGAGGGTAGAACATCGGGTGGAAGACACCCTGTCACGCCTTGGGGAAAGCCTACCAAGGGAGCAAAGACTCGGTCAAACAAGGATACCGACAAATACATCATACGTTCAAGACATCTAAAGAAGAAAGGAAGAAGGTAATATGGCTAGATCTGCGTGGAAAGGACCATTTGTTGATTCCCATCTTTTAAAAAAAGCTGAGCTTGTTAGAGAGAAAGGTAGTAAAGAGGTAATAAAGACTTGGTCTCGTAGATCAACGATACTGCCGCAGTTCGTAGGATTAACATTTGGTGTTTACAACGGACGTAAGCACATACCAGTAATGGTTTCTGAGGAGATGATAGGGCAAAAATTGGGTGAGTATAGCCCAACTCGAACTTATTATGGTCATGCGGCCGATAAAAAAGCTAAGAGGAAATAATTCGATGTCAAAGGAAAAAAATGGTCGCAGAGTTTTAGATAACGAAGCTATGGCTAAGCTTAGAATGATCAAGACGAGTCCACAAAAGCTCAACTTGGTTGCTCAGCTCATAAGAAATAAGCCTGTAGCAAAAGCACTATCTGATCTAAGATTTTCAAAGAAGCGCGTAGCAAAAGAGGTGTCAAACTGTCTACAGAGTGCAATAGCAAATGCAGAAAATAATCATGGACTTGATGTAGACGAGCTTGTTGTTCAAAGTGCTTATGTTGGAAAGAACATGGTACTCAAAAGAGGAAGACCACGCGCTAGGGGTCGTTATGGAAGGATACTAAAGCCTTTCAGCCAAATAACAATAGTAGTTAGACAGAATAAAGAAGAGGAATAAAACCCATGGGACAGAAAATAAATCCTATAGGATTAAGACTTCAGGTCAATAGAACGTGGGAGAGCGTTTGGTTCGCTGGGAGACGTGAATTCGGTGAACTGCTACATCAAGATTTGGAAATTCGTAAATACGTTAAAGTTAATTGTGCTCAAGCGGGTATTAGTAGAGTAGTTATAGAGAGGCCGCATAAAAAATGTAGAGTTACTATACATGCTGCCCGACCAGGTGTAATTATAGGTAAAAAAGGTTCCGATATTGAAACCCTGAGGAAGGCGCTTTCTAAACTGACTGGTAGTGAGTTATTGTTAAATGTTTTGGAGGTAAGAAAGCCAGAAACTGACGCCGCGCTTGTAGCTGAAAGTATTGCCCAGCAGTTGGAAAGAAGAGTATCTTTTAGGAGAGCAATGAAGAGAGCAGTACAAAATGCTATGCGTATGGGTGCATTAGGCATAAGAGTTGACATATCAGGCCGTTTAGGGGGTGCAGAGATAGCCAGAACTGAATGGTACTCTGAAGGCAGAGTACCACGACATACGCTCCGAGCTGATATAGATTACTGTGTTGCTGAAAGCAGCACTGCTTACGGTATAATAGGTGTAAAAGTATGGATTTTTAAGGGTGACATCATGGAACATGATCCATCTGCTAGAGATAGAAGGTTGAGTGAATTAAAAGAGGGTCCATCTAGAGCCCAAAAAAGTACAAATATGCCTCAGGAAAGATCAAATTAAAAATGTTACAACCAAAAAAAACTAAGTTTCGGAAACAGCACAAGGGCCGCATTCATGGATTGGCTAAAGGTGGGTACACAGTTAATTTCGGTAACTTTGCATTGAAAGCCACAGAGCCGGAAAGAATTACAGCAAGACAAATTGAGGCAGCTCGGAGAGCCCTTACACGACATATGAAAAGACAGGGTAGAGTTTGGATAAGAATTTTTCCCGATGTTCCAGTAACAGCTAAGCCTATAGAGGTGAGAATGGGTAAAGGTAAAGGTTCAGTTGATCGTTGGGTGGCGAAGGTTAAGCCGGGAAGAATTATGTTTGAGGTTGATGGTGTATCTGAGTTAATAGCCAAAGAAGGCCTGCGGCTGGCTGCAATGAAGCTTCCCGTCAAGTGTAGATTTGTTGTTAGGCAGGATTGGTAGAATTTAGAAAAGGTTAGAAAAAGACAATGAAAATTAAAGATATAAGGGATAAGAGTACGGAAGAACTTGAGGGAGAGCTTGAAAAGCTGAAGAAGGAATCATTTAATCTTAGGTTCCAAAAAGCAGGTGGGCAGCTTGAAAACACAGCTAGGGTTCGATTAGTTAGGCGAACGATCGCTAAAA
>CACBNQ010000027.1 GCA_902540655.1 uncultured Alphaproteobacteria bacterium
TGTAGAAAAGAAATTAATGTCAACTCTCTACATGGACAGGGTATCGACCAACCGGGACAGAGGGTATCAATAGATGGCTATGCACCTGATGGCACACCAGAAGCCATATCAATCGTTGGGTCAAAGGGATTTTGTCTGGCTGTGCAATGGCATCCTGAGTGGCAGGCTTCGAGAGATGAGAATTCAGTGAAGTTATTTTCAGCGTTTCGAGATGCATTAAGCAACGAGACTTTTGCTAGCAGTAAAGAGAAGTTGGTTGGATAGCTTAAATAGACTACTAAGCGTTGCACCTATGATGGATTGCACTGATAGGCACTGTAGATACTTCCACAGACAATTGTCGCAACACGCCTTGTTATATAGTGAAATGATTGTCGACAGAGCAATTATTTTTGGCGAAAGAGAACGGTTTTTGAAGTTTAATCCAATTGAGCATCCTGTCGCTCTACAACTAGGAGGAAATGATCCAAAGCTTTTGTCTGAAGCCACTAAGATAGCCGTGGACTTTGGATATGATGAGATTAACCTAAATGTTGGGTGCCCGTCATCTAGAGTAAAATCTGGAAACTTCGGAGCAGCGCTCATGAAAAAAATTGATTTAGTTAGATCTTGTGTAGAAGCAATGAAACGCTCAGCAGGAAAAATTCCAATAACCGTAAAGTCAAGAATTGGGGTAGATGACCAAAATCCTGATGAAGTCCTACCTGAATTTATAACAAAGGTGGCAAACTCTGGTTGTAGAGTGTTTATCATACATGCTAGAAAAGCGCTTCTTCAAGGTTTGTCCCCGAAAGACAATAGAACTATACCTCCGCTCCGATATCCTTTAGTTTATGAAATGCAAAAAAGTTTCCCAGGACTTAATATCATTTTAAATGGAGGGTTAACCGATTTAAAAGAGATGAAATCTTGTGTGAAAAATCGAGTTGCAGGTGTAATGATTGGTAGAGAAGCGTATCAAAATCCTTCAATATTATTGAATGTAGACAATGAAATTTTTGATCAAAAGGAAAAGGTCAGAAGTATGAAAGATGTCATTAGGAATATGATTGAGTATTGTAATCGAGAGAAGGCTGAGGGGACAGCGATAAAAGGAATTTTAAAACATTTGAAGGGCGCATTTAAGGGCCGAGCCAACTCAAAGGAGTTCAAACGTGTTTTATTCTGCAATGAAACAACAGATTCGGAAAAATTAGAGAGGCTTTCTAACTTGGTTCCGACCTATTGTTAATGGAGTAGGCCATTTTTATCTTCAATTAGCTTACGTTAGTTTACAGGTGTTCTTCGATCCATGTTTTTTAACCGATCCAGTAAATTTTGTAAAATCAAAACAGCGGCAACTGAATCAATCACTTGCCGTCTTTTTTTTCGCGATAAATCGGCCAACAAAAGAGATCTTTCCGCAGCAACCGTTGTTAGTCTTTCATCCCAAAATGTTATGGGAAGGTCGACAATGTTAGAAAAGTTTTTAGCAAAATCACGGGCAGACTGACATTTTGGCCCTTCTGATCCGTCCATATTTAAAGGCAAACCAATCACTATTCCGCAAACGAATTCTTTATCAATAATTGACTTTAGGTCAAAAGAAAAAACGGAAAATTTTTTCTTTTGAAGAGTAGCATAGTTTGACGCGATACTTTGGGTTCTGTCTGAGATGGATAGCCCTACCCTTTTTTCTCCTAAGTCAATGCCTAGAAAAGGGCCAACTCTTTTTGTGTCATTAAAAAATTCGTTTAAATTTTCCCTAATCATTCAATTTTTTCGCTATATTGGGAGGCCCAAGTTTTCAAGTTTATTCTTTAATAATATTAACTTTTCTTTTTTAAGAGTATTTTTATTTTTAATTTTTTTAAAAACACTAATAGCAGACTGATACTCTTTTCGCTCTATGTGCTCCAAGGCTGTGAAAAAGTGAATATTTTCATTTAAAGCATATTCATTTTTTATTCTATTTAAAATTTTTGATGCCTCTATTGAGAATCGTCCCCCAGCTGCAATAAAATATGTATCCAATAAGAGGATATAATCATCTAAATTTGAGGACTTACTTTTTAAAGATAGTACTTTTTCTTGTGCTATACGTGCTTCTGAATATTTATTCAAACTTAGGCAGGTTTTTACCAATAAACTGTACCCAGGTATGTCGTTTGGTTTTTTTACCAGCGTCATCTTAAGTTTTTTGTATAAAGAGAGCAATTCCGCATTCCCACCCGCATCTTCTTTAAGCTGAAGGCTTTGTATATACGGAAGTTCTAATTTTTTTTGCTGTAATTGCGGTTGAAGGAGATCAGGTCTTCCCAAACCAAAATAAAGTAAAACAGTAAGAAAAATAAAACTTAGCATGGAAAATACGTAGCGTTTATTAATTATTGTTTCCGAAGAAGATAGATTTTTTTGATTTTTATTAGCTACGTGCGATATAGAAATAAAGTAGCTAAACGATAAAAACAAGCTTGTAAGGATTATAACAAATAGTAGAATTGAAAAGTACATATCTATTTCTTGTCCAGGGCGTAGTTCTGATGAAAACGTAGTTTTTGGTATATATTTTTTGTACTAGCCAAACAAGGGTTATTTAGGGGAAACAAAATTTGAAAAGATACTCTCTTTCTTCCATTTTTACAGAAGCCTTTAAAGATAATTTGGGCTGGGAAAAGGCTTGGACAAAAGGACAGCCCAAGAAGGAATATCAGATAATAATCGTGGGTGGTGGAGGCCACGGGCTCGCAACGGCTTATTATTTGGCTAAAAATTTTAATGTAACGGATATTGCTGTGATAGAAAAAGGTTGGATTGGTGGGGGAAATACGGGGCGTAATACTACTATAATCCGTTCCAACTATTTGCAAGAAAGCTCCATCGGCATTTATGAAAAGTCTCGATCTCTTTATGAGACGCTTTCACAAGATCTCAACTATAATATTATGTTTAGCCCTAGAGGTGTTCTAATGTTGTGCCAGACAGAACATGAATTGAGAGCGATGAAGAGAACATCGCATGCAAATAGAATTAATGGGGTAGATACCAAAATGGTTGCTCCAGAGGAGGTAAAAGAAATAGTGCCAATTATTAATATCAATGGGCCAAGATTCCCAGTGCTAGGAGCACTCTGGCAACCGAGGGGCGGAACAGCACGCCATGACGCTGTGGCTTGGGGATATGCAAGAAAGTGCTCTGACTTTGGCATCGACATTATAGAGCAGTGTGAGGTTATTGGAGTAAAAAAGAAAAGAGAGAAAATCGTGGGAGTGGAAACTACCAAAGGAAACATAAAAGCAAAAAAAGTTTGTTTTGTCGCAGCAGGTCATTCCAGTGTTCTGGCTGATTTAGCAGGCTTCAGGTTGCCGATTGAGTCAGTGGCTCTCCAAGCATTGGTGTCGGAGCCAATAAAGCCCATCATAGATTGTGTTGTTATGGCTAATACGGTACATGGATATTTAAGTCAGTCTGACAAAGGCGAGCTCGTTATAGGCGGTGGAGCCGATGGATATAATAACTATAGTCAACGAGGAAGCTTTCTCCATGTTGAAGAAACAGTGCGTGCTTTGGTCGAGACTTTCCCGGTAATAAGCCGTTTACGACAACTGCGACAATGGGGGGGAATAGTAGATATGACAGGCGATAGATCTCCGATAATTTCAAAAACTCCTGTTGATGGTTTGTATATAAATTGTGGATGGGGAACTGGCGGGTTTAAAGCTATCCCAGGTTCAGGTTGGGCTACGGCAGAAATGATTTATAATGAGCAACCCGGGAAGTTGGCCTCTCCATTTTCAATAGATAGGTTTTCAGAAGGAAGACTAATAGATGAGAGCGCTGCGGCAGCAGTAGCTCATTAAAGGATAGTAATGTTAAATATATATTGCCCTATTTGCCAAAGAGATTGTGATGAAACAGAGTTGAGTTGTGGCGGTCAAGCCCACTTAATAAGAAGAGATCACGCTTCAAGCGATAAAAATTTCTATGAATATCTATACGAAAGAAAAAATGATAAAGGTATCATTTTTGAGCGGTGGAGGCATGTTTATGGTTGCGGAAAATGGTTCCATACAGCTAGATGTACCCTTACCAATCAAGTATTTGGCTCGTATTCAGCTAAAGAGGTGCAACCACCCAAATCTATTTTAGCAACCATTCGGCGTTCGAGAGTTGATTTTAAGGGTTGGGTAAAATGAGTTCTAGACTGCCACAGGAAGGTTCTCGGATAAACAGAGAAAAAACAGTTGATTTCAGATTTAATGGAAAAAATCTTAAGGGTTTTTATGGTGATACTGTTGCATCTGCTCTGCTAGCCAATAATGAAATGTTCGTGGCAAGATCCTTTAAGTACCATCGGCCACGAGGTATTTTCTCGGAGGGTGAGGAAGAACCAAATGCCCTTATGGGCATAGGAGAAGGGCCTTTTTTCGAACCGAATATCAGAGCTACGGAGGTCAAACTGAAACAAAATATGAATGTTGCTTCGCAAAATCACTGGCCATCGTTAAGATTTGATTTTCTTTCAATTAATAATGTATTCTCTAGGTTCTTTGCTGCAGGCTTTTACTATAAAACTTTTATATGGCCAAGAGCAGCATGGAAGTATTTCTTCGAGCCAATGATTAGAAGGGCATCCGGGTTAGGAAATGCACCGAGAGAGTATGATGAAGAGCATTATGAACATATTTATCACCATACAGATGTACTAATAATCGGAGGTGGATTAGCAGGCATAACGGCTGCTAAAGCACTTAGAGACAGAGGCCTTTCAATAATGCTTTGTGAGAAAGATTGTGTGATTGGTGGAAGGTACCTAGAGGATTCTAAAATAGAGGAGAAAGATCTCTACAAGAAGTTTCATGAAAAGAGTATAGGAATTTTGAAAAAGTCCAAGGATATTTTTGTTAAATTAAATACTACTGTTACTGGTATTTTCGATCATGGTTTTGTATTGGCTTATGAAGAAAATCAACATGGCAATATAGCTACTAAAAAAGCATTATGGAAAATTCGAGCAAAAACAATGATTCTTTGCACTGGAGCCATTGAAAGACCAATCGTATTTCCAGATAACGATTTGCCCGGGACAATGTTGGCTGCTTCAGTTCGCGATTACTTGCAAAAATATGGTGTTTTATTAGGTGACCGGCTAGTACTTACAACCAATAATGACTATGCGTATAAAACTGTGATTGAACTTAAACACAGAGGCATTGATATACCGGTGGTGCTAGACGCAAGAGCGTCATCCGATAACCCAATAATCAAAGAGGCTGAGGATTTAGGTATTAGAATACTATTTGGGAAATGTATAGGTAAGGTAGAGGGTAAAAGAAAAGTGTCCGCCATAGGTATTTGTTCTGTAAATGGTGAAGGTACAATTGAAGAATTGATCCCCTGTAATGCAATAGCGGTGTCCGGTGGATGGACGCCAAATGTAAATCTTTGGTCGCATTGTGGAGGAAAACTTCTATGGGATGGTGAATGTGGGTTTTATAAACCTGATCCTAAAAACACGCCAACAGGTAGGGAAGGTGAAACCAATATGCTGGCTCTTGGTGCTTGTGCAGGCGTCTTTAGTAATTACGATGTCCAAGACCAAGTCCCCCGTAAAATCAATCAATTGGCCTCGCGCCTAAAGATCAAGTCAAAAAGATACATTGAGACAAACGTATTTTCTAAAGAGCCAGAAAAAAAGACAAAACCAGTCTTCGCACTACCTCATGGGGCGTCAAAAGACAAACAAAAAAGGATGTACATTGATTTTCAAAATGATGTGAAGGTTAGTGATTTGCAACTTGCTGTTCAAGAAGGGTTCGAGAATGTAGAACATGCAAAAAGATACACCACCTTAGGAATGGCAACTGATCAAGGTAAGACATCAAACATTAATGGCATTCACATATTATCACAAAGCTTAGGAAAACCGGTTGATAAAATTGGGCACACAACTTTTAGACCGCCATATAAACCAATTCCACTCGGATTAATTGCCGGCCAGTACGCAAAAAAGCTATTTAAGCCTGTTAGAAAAACTCCTATCGATAAATGGAATTTGTTAAATAATGCAATATGGGAACCCGTAGCAGATTGGAGAAGAGCATACGCATATCCCAAAGGTAGTGAAGGTTTGGAGGAAACACTAAGTCGTGAAGTTTTAAGCGTTAGAAAAAATGTTGGTCTTCTTGACTCATCAACTCTCGGTAAAATTTTGGTCAAAGGACCTGATGCTGGTCGGTTCTTAGATTTAATTTACACAAATATGATGTCAACAATAAAAGTTGGAAAATGCCGATATGGCCTAATGTGTAATGAGGCCGGTTTTGTTTTTGATGACGGTGTTGTAGCACGTCTCAATGATCAATCATTTTTATGTCATACAACATCTGGGGGTGCAGACAGAGTATATGCCTGGTTAGAGGAATGGCTTCAGACAGAGTGGCATCACTTAAAGGTATTTATTGTCAATTTAACCGAACAATATTCACAAATAGCAGTTGCAGGACCAAAATCTAGGGAACTTTTACAAACCTTCAAGTCGATTGATTTATCCGCAGAAAAACTTCCTTTTATGAACTTCATAGAAACTAATATTGATGATGTATGGGTAAGGATTTACAGAATATCTTTCTCAGGTGAACTATCTTACGAATTAGCGGTTAATTCCAATCAAGCTGAAGAGTTATGGAATAAGCTTATTAAGGTGGGCAAGAAATACAAAGTACAACCGTACGGAACTGAGGCACTGCATATTCTAAGGGCTGAGAAGGGATTCATAGTTGTCGGAGATGAAACAGATGGTACCGTTACTCCACACGACTTGGGAATGGAGTGGATTGTTTCGAAAAAGAAAAAAGACTTTATAGGAAAAAAAGCATTTAGTCTGCCACATTTAAATTCTAGTATTAGAAAGCAGCTCGTTGGCATACTGACCCTTGATACAAACAAAGTTCTCCCGGATGGATGTCACGCCGTAGAAGATGGTAAAGCTATTGGACATGTGACCTCTACTTATTTCTCGCCCACCTTGAAAAGATCAATAGCACTTGGATTAATAGAGAATGGTAGGTCTAGAAAAGGATCAACCTTAGAGTTTGAGATTTCGTCCAAAGAGTCTATCTTTGCAAAGATTGTAGATCCTAATTTTTATGACCCAGAGGGTGCTAAACAAGATGGATAAAATAAAGGGTGATACATTTGTAGACGTGTATTTAATTGGATCAATAAAATCCTTAAATATACGAGTAGATCATAGGGATAAAAAAAGTCTTAGTGTCATAAAAAAAAATATTGAAGTAAAACTTCCATCAATTCAAAATGCAAAAGAGAGAAATGGCTTAACGCTTTGCTGGGTTTCAAATGATGAGTATCTCTTATTAAATCAAAAAAAAGAAAACGATACATTGCTTAACGAATTTCAGAAGCAGATGAACTTGACAACTGGAGTCGCTGAAAACACCACGGATCTAAGGGTTTGGTTCTTAATAAAAGGTAATAGAGCATTAGATATATTGCGAAAAGGGGTCCCTTTAGACTTAAAAAAATCAAAAATATCAAAAAGTAATTTTCTAAGAACAAGATTGGGTGAAATACAAATTAATATTTTATTTAAATCGCTAGATGAAATACTTGTATCGGTTCTACGTTCTCACAAATATTATATGATTGAGTGGTTCGAAGTATGTACCAGGCGAGGAACTGAAATTAATTTTGATCTTTAATTCCAGTTATCCAAGAGGCTTCTAGGTTTTGGATTGCTCTTATTCTTTGCTCAGGAGAAGGATGACTAAGTGTCCAAGTGACGTTGGATGAAACTATACCCGTTAATTGCTCTAATTTCTTCAGTAGGCTAATTTGTGGAGCAGTACCAATTCCGGATTTAATTAGCAGAGCAGCTGCGTATGAGTCTGCTTCAAATTCATCTTTTCTAGAAAGCCCAGATATGAGGATTTGAGACAGGTATCTCCCAATTATCGTTCCAATGTATGGTAATAACCTACTGAGAATCGTCGAGATGACCATAGAGATTGCGCTTATTGCCGAAAAAGTGATCAGACGTTTTTTTGTATGTCCTAGGGCTAAGTGCCCTAGCTCATGTGCGATAACTGAAGTCAGTTCAACTCCCGAAACCTTGCCTAACTTGTACTGGTTGATAAAGCCCTGTGTAATATAGATATTACCATTGGGTGTCACTAAACCATTAATTTGTTTCTCATTCAGAATAAACACCTGTAACTTGCCCAAGCCAAGTATTGATTGAAAGGCTTTTAAATAATTGTCAATCACAGGGTCATGGAAAATTTTTGATTTTTTCTCAAGCTTCTTGCTTAAACTTTTGGATGAATAAATAGATCCTATGTAAAAGACAGATATTAACACAACTATAGGAATAATCTTTGTAATCATTTTTATTATGAAAGATGTCTCATGCCCTCTTTCAAGCCATTTAGGGTAAGAGGAACCATTTTATCTTCAAATATATCTTTTATAATATGAGTTGAATGTGTGTATTCCCAATGGTCTTTATTGGTTGGGTTTATCCATAAATAGTTAGGCCATTTTGTAATGGCTCTTTCGAGCCATGTTCTTCCTGACTCAGCATTATAATGTTCGTTGGCTCCACCTGGATATTCTATCTCATAAGGGCTCATTGACGCATCTCCAACGAATATACATCGATAATCCTTACCATATGTATTCATCACTTCTGTCGTGGGCGTTTGTTCAGTCCACCTCCTATGATTGTTTTTCCACACTCCTTCGTAGAGACAATTATGAAAATAATAGTACTCAAGATGCTTAAATGCTGTCCTAGATGCCGAAAATAATTCTTCGACCTGTCTTATATAGGCGTCCATTGATCCACCAACATCAAAAAATATTATCACTTTAATTGCATTTCTACGTTCAGGTCGAGTTCTGACATCGATAAAACCACTTTTAGCCGAGGAGGTTATGGTATTCTCTAGATCTAGTTCTTCATCTGCGCCATCTCTTGCCCACCTTCTTAGTCTTTTAAGAGCTATTTTCATTCCTCGAGTACCGAGCTCTATATCACTATCGAAATTCTTAAACTCTCTTTTATCCCAGACCTTAACAGCACGCTTATGCCTACTTTCATGTTGTCCAATACGAATTCCCTCTGGATTATACCCATAGGCCCCAAAGGGTGATGTACCCGCCGTACCTATCCATTTGTTTCCGCCCTGATGGCGATCCTTTTGTTCCTCCAATCGCTTCTTCAATGTTTCCATTAGCTTTTCAAAGCTACCTAAGCTGTTTATTTTTTCCATTTCCTCCTTAGATAAAGTCTTCTCAGCCAGTTTTTTTATCCATTCATTTGGAATTTCAATTTTTTTGAATACTTCTTCCATTTCAATGGCCTCAAGTCCTTTAAATACATGTGAAAAAACCTGATCGAACCTATCAATATGTCTCTCGTCCTTAACAAGAGAGGAGCGGGCTAAATAGTAAAAATCGTTTACATCAAAAATTGCTATACCTGCAGTCAATGCTTCTAAGAACGTCAAATATTCCCGAAGCGAAACGGGTATTTTGGCGCCTTTCATTTCGTCAAAAAGATTTAAAAACATGATGAACCTTTGCTACTTTCCAAAAATAATTGCGATGACGATACCGAGTACAAAGAACATTATAGAAATTACAGTGGATCTATGCAAGATATCCAGTAGTTTACCTCTTCGGTTTAAGAGTATGCCCAATACAAAGCCAACTATGGTCATTATGATTAAAAACATTTTCTTTAATTGCTCTCATTATTCCTTCTGGCCATAAAAGCAAGTCTTTCAAAAAGATGAACATCTTGTTCGTTTTTTAAAAGCGCACCATGTAACTTTGGCAAAATATTTTTGCCATCCATCTTGAGGTCATCAGCCTCAAGTTCCTCAACCAACAATAGCTTCAGCCAGTCTAACATCTCTGAAGTAGATGGCTTCTTTTTTAAACCTGGAACTGCTCTAACTTCAAAAAACTGATTAAGTGCAGCATCTAACAAGTTTTTCTTCACTTTAGGAAAATGAACATTGACTATCTCTTCAAGGATCTCTTTTTCAGGAAACTTAATGAAGTGAAAAAAACATCTTCTTAAAAAAGCATCCGGTAATTCTTTTTCATTATTTGAAGTTATTATTACGATAGGGCGATTAGCTGCACTAATTGTCTCTCCTGTTTCATAAACAAAGAACTCCATTTTGTCTAATTCTTGAAGCAGATCATTCGGAAATTCTATGTCTGCCTTGTCTATTTCATCTATTAAAAGGACGGCTTTACTATTTGCCTCAAACGCCTCCCATATTTTTCCTTTTTTAATATAGTTTTTTATATTCTTAACTCGTTCATCACCAAGCTGACTGTCCCTTAATCTGCTTACAGCGTCATACTCATATAGTCCCTGTTGAGCTTTGGTTGTAGATTTAATATTCCATTCAATTATTGGAAGTGAAAGACTCTCGGCAATTTGTCTTGCAAGTTCGGTTTTTCCTGTACCGGGTTCTCCTTTTACTAAAAGAGGTCGCTCTAGAGTTATCGATGCATTAACAGCCAAAGTTAAGTCATCTGTGGAGATATATTTTGATGTACCTTCAAACTTCATAAAATTTCCTTTCCAATCCAATAAAATTTTTAAATCTTATAGTGACAAACGCAAAAATTTATATTATCGAGTATATAGCAGCTTAATTTTAATCTAATACTTTTGGGGGGATTATGGGTTTAGATTTCGTAAAGTCAAAAGAATTTTTACATGAAGGTTATAAGCCATCTGAAGATGAGCCTTTCATGAACAAAGATCAAGTTGAATATTTTAGAAACAAACTCCTTGATTGGAAAAAGTCGATACTTTCTGAGAGTAAAGATACGATTAAAGGAATGAAAGAGGAAACAAGAAATATTCCAGATGTTGCTGACAGGGCTTCAGAAGAAACAGATCGGGCGTTGGAGCTTAGAACTAGAGATAGACAGAGAAAGCTTATTTCTAAAATTGACTCTGCTTTAAGAAGAATAGATGACGGTTCTTACGGCTATTGCGAAGAAAGCGGCGAACCTATCTCTTTAAAAAGATTGGATGCCCGTCCTATAGCAACGTTAAGTGTTGAAGCTCAAGAGCGACACGAGAGGCGCGAAAGAGATCATAGGGACGATTAGACTAGAAGAGAATTTGGGTCTAAACAAATCAAAAAGTTTTAAAGTAGCAATTATAGGGGGAGGCGTATCCGGCTTATGCTCCGCCTTGTTTTTGAAGCAGCTCGGTTGCGACGTCACTATATATGAAAAAGATAAGTTAGTGAAAGGTGAAGGAGCAGGTATTCAGCTTACCTCTAATGGCTTATTTGTTCTAGAGAAGTTAAACCTTGGTAAATTGGTGGTTGAAGCTGGTTTAAAGCCTAACAATTTGTGTTTATTTGATGAAACTGACTTTAAAAGTATCGGTAGTTTGGAAATTCTAGACAGATTAAAATCTCGCTACGGCAGATCTTTCATTACTCTACATAGATCATTTCTCATAAAAATTTTGTTTGAAAAAGTTAAAGAAGAAGAAATAAAGGTTAGCTTCGGTTCAAGAGCACTTCCCTTGGTTTCAAAAAATGAACGAAATATCTACATTTCGTACAAAGGGAAGAAAATTAAAAAAGACCTCATTATTGTCGCAGATGGGGTTGGCTCTATATGGAAAAAAAATATCTTTAAAGCGACCAATACTCGTACCATTTCGCAAACTGCTTACCGGTTTGTATTGAGTAAAAAAAATTTGCCACCTATTTTTTCCAAAAATAACATTAATCTATTTTTTGGTAGAGGCAGACATTTTGTAACTTATCCAACTGGAAATAATGGAATGATAAATTTTGTTTTCTGTAAAAGAGAAAAAGGACAGACGATTAATAATTGGAAGGAAAAGGTAGCTAAGCAGCAATTTTTAAATGATTTTGAGTTAAATGAGACCCTTAAAACTTGTCTTCCTGATGCGCAACAGATTTACAGGTGGCCTATTATTGAGAGTGGAATGCCTACTATAGTACACACAAAAAATGTCGTTATGGTAGGGGATGCTGCTCTAAGTATGCTTCCTTACATGGCTCAGGGAGCCAATAAGGCTTTAGAGGACTGTTGGGAGTTAGCAAATTGCATAAAGGAGTTCCCCTTAGATATAAATAAGGCACTTAACAAATACTCTAAAAAGAGAATACAGAGAATACATCAATTGGATCAAGTTTCTAGGCTGAATGAGAAGGTATATCATCTGGAACAAAGAGTGTTAAGGAAGATTCTTTTTGTTTTTCTGCGGTGTCTAACTAAATTTTCTCCAAACTTGTTTTTTAAGAGGCTCGATTGGATTTATAATTACAAAGGGTAACTTATTTCTCACTTAGTGAAATCCAGACAGGAACATGGTCTGACGGTTTTTCTTGGTTCCTCAAAGATGTTTCAATCCAGCTTTTCTCCAGTTTGTCAGCTGCGTTAGGGCTCAAAATTATATGGTCAATTCTAACGCCATTATTTTCCTCCCATGCTCGATTTCTATAATCCCACTGAGTGAATAATGTGTCTGTTTCATTTAATATCCTTATTGAATCTACGTAACCTAAATTGAGAAGGTAATTGAATTTAGCTCTAACTTGGCAATCAAATAACGCATCTTGTGTCCACTGATCAGGGTACTTACAATCAATATATTGAGGAATTACATTAAAATCTCCTAGAACAATAATCTCTTCTTCGGACATAAGAGCTTTTTTACAATATTGATTCAGTCTATCCATCCATTTTAATTTATACTCAAACTTTTCTGTTCCTTTAGGGTTACCATTCGGCAGATAAATACATACAAACCTCTTTTCTTGATAATAGGCTTCAATAAAACGTGATTGTTTATCGTCACTATCACCTGGTAAAATCCTATTTAATAATTTAGCCTCACCTTTTGTAAGGATCGCGACTCCATTAAATGACTTTTGGCCGTTTAGGTAACAATGGTAGCCAAGCTTTTCAAAGGCAGATCTGGGAAAGTCTGCATCCTGAATTTTTATCTCTTGAAGGGCTACAACATCTGGGTTGGTTTCTTTTATCCACTCTATTAGTGTATCAATCCTCGCTCGCACACCATTGACATTAAAGGTGACTATTTTCATCCGCTAATCTATTTGAATGAAGGGGAGAAGGAAAAGCTTGTGCCACATCCACATGACGAGGTTGCATTAGGGTTATTAATTTTGAAGCTTGAACCTATAAGCTCTTCACAGTAATCAATTTCTGCACCTTCTAAAAATTGTAGAGAAGTGTTATCTATGATGACTCTACTTTCCTCTTTTTGGAAAACTTGGTCGTTTTCATTAACATCATCAACAATATTGAAAATGTATTGAAATCCCGAGCATCCACCACCTTTAACAGCGACTCTTAATGTCTTGCTTTCACAAGAATCTGCTATTTTTCTAAAGGCTCTGTCAGTTACCCTCGGTGGTATTTTTAAATTCATTTTTTCTTTCTTTACATTTTAAGCTTTAGCGTAATATATACTTGTCTAATTAAATAGGCAAGAAAAGAGCTTTTTTTTGAAGATAGCATCTGATCCCGACATATCTTTAGGACGAGTGCATGAAGAAAAACCTTGTACCATAAGATCAAATTTCCAGAGAGATAGAGATCGAGTTATTCATTCCAAAGCTTTTAGGAAGTTACAAAATAAATCCCAAGTTTTCTTTTCTACAACAAATGATATTTTTAGAACCCGACTTACACATACGATCGAAGTAAGTCAAATTGCTAGAACTATCGCAAATCATCTCGGTCTAAATATTGATCTTTGTGAAACAATTGCCCTTGCCCATGACTTAGGGCATCCTCCTTTTGGCCATACCGGTGAAGAAAGGCTGAATGACCTTATGCAAGAAGTTAGTGGTTTTGACCATAATTTTCAAACCCTTAAATTAGTCACTGTATTAGAGCGACAATACGTGAAGTTTTCTGGGCTAAATTTATGTTTTGAGTCATTAGATGGGATAGTTAAGCACAATGGACCTATTGATGAAAAAGACAAGGCTATTAGGTTGTTTTGGGATGAGAATATTGCGTTGGGAGAGGGTGGCGGTGAACACCATTTAAGCCTATTCCCATCTTTAGAGGCACAAGTAGCCTCACTATCTGATGATATCGCCTATTGTGCACACGATATTGCTGATGGACATGAAGCAGGAATTTTGTCCTATACTAACTTAAGGACTTCTCCATTTTTTGGAGAATTTTTGGTGTCAGAACAACCCAGAGAATATCATGACTCGCTTTCAGTAGGGCAAGGTTGCAGAGATTTAATAAGATATTTGGTGAATGATTTAATTTTTCAAACACAAAAGAACATTAAAGATCTCCAAAAGAATGCATCTGGTACCAAAACTTCAAATCTAATTGCATTTTCCTCCGGAACGGTCAAAAAAGTGGTAGAATTAAAGAAATATCTCTTTAAAAACCTATATAGAAGTAAGGAGATAAATATCATGAGGAGCCAAGCAGAGGAAATAATAAACACTTTATTCGAATATTATTTAGATAACTTGGATGATATACCGCTCTCATTTATGGAGAATAAATATTATTCAAAATTTAAATCGTTCAGACACAGGAAATTAAATCTGGTTGGAGATTTCATTGCTAGTATGACCGATAAGGAAGCGCTAGAGACTTTTGGTCAAATAAAAATAAGCGTTAAATAGGAAAATCTGAGGGAGCAAAAATTGGATATTGTCAATATTTTACGAGATAAGATCCTTAATAGTGTCAATCAATTGGTTGATGAAAGAAATTTAAAACAGCCTATTAACATGAATAATATTGTGGTAGAGCGACCTAAGAAGCAACACCAAGGAGATTATTCTACAAATGCTGCGATGGTTCTTGGGAAAGCACTTTCTTCTAACCCCAGGGATTTAGGAGAAATAATTAGTCTTAGGTTAAGGGATAGCGAGCTGATATCCAATATATCACTTGATGGCCCAGGCTTCCTTAATATAACAATTAGTCCTAAGTTCTGGGACAGGCTAATATATGAGATAAATTCATCTAACAATCGATATGGAGAGGAAAGCTTTGGGGGTGGAAAAAAAGTAAACTTAGAATATGTATCTGCTAACCCGACAGGCCCTCTTCATCTTGGCCATGTAAGAGGAGCTGTATTTGGAGATGTTCTTTCTAGGTTATTGGAGTTTGTAGGTTTCAAAGTCACTCGGGAATATTATGTCAATGATGGTGGAACGCAAATTGGTATTTTAGTTAGAACCATATATTTAAGATATCTAGAAAAGTTGGGAGAAGTTATAGAGTTCCCTGACGAATCCTATCCTGGAGATTATCTAATTCCAATAGCTGAAAAGCTTATAGACAAATATGGTAACAAACTCAAAAATCTCAGCGAGGTTGAGAGAGATAATATTATTCGCAGTTTTTCTATAGAGCATATGATGGAAATAATTAAAGCGGATTTAAAGTCTCTAAATATAGAGATGGATAATTTTTTCTCGGAGCAAGCAATGATCGATTCCAATGCAATAGATAAATCCATTAGCGCACTTAAAGATAAAGGGTTGATCTATACAGGAATAATTGACGCACCTAAAGGTAAGATTTATGCCGATTGGAAGGCACGAGAACAACTATTGTTTAAATCAACCGAATTTGACGATGATATCGATAGACCAATAAAAAAATCTGATGGATCATGGACTTACTTTGCACCTGACTTAGCCTATCATGCAGACAAGTTAAATAGGGGATTTGATGTTGTAATAGATGTTTTAGGAGCTGACCATAGTGGCTATGTAAGCCGCTTGAAAGCAGTCATAAATGCGTTTGCTGAAAAAAACGTTGAGTTTGAAGTAAAGCTCGTACAACTAGTAAAACTCATTAAAAATAAAAAAGTCCTGAAGATGTCAAAAAGGGCTGGTGACTATATACTTATCCAAGATCTTTTAAAAGAAGTTAGCTCTGACGTCATAAGATTTGTGATGCTTAGCAGAAATAATGATATTCCATTAGATTTTGATATTGATTTAATGCTGTCTAAGTCAAAAGATAATCCTGTATTTTATGTTAATTATGCACATGCAAGGATAGTTTCAGTGTTTAAAAGGGCAGAGGAATTAAACATTTGGCCGTTATCGAAGATAGAAAATTTTGAGAAAAAGAACTATACATACATGGATAGCGAATTGGCCTTGCTAAAAAAACTTTCAGAGTGGCCAAATGTTGTAAAACAATCAGCCAGATATCATGAACCCCATAGAATTGTTTACTATTTAAGCGAGTTAGCATCTTCTTTTCATAGTCTATACCAATCCTCGACTGACTCTATTCCTTATAGATTTATAGTCGAGGGATCAAAAGAGTTATGTATTAAACGTTTGGTTTTAGCAAAGTCCACTCAGATAGTCATAAAGAACGGGCTTTCTATTCTAGGTATTGTTCCTTTGGACGAAATGTATTAGAATAAGAAAAAAAATGAGCGAACAGGCATACGAAATCACATCTCATACTACAGAGAAGAAAACCACATTAGATTATTTGTTCTTAGTTGGCGGTTGGTTGGTGAGTTGTTTTTCATTGGTTATCATTGGCCTAATTTCTTATTGGGCGATTAAAATTCCTGAAAAGAGCGTTAATAATTTGCCTATAATAAATGCTTTAAAAGGAGACATAAGGGTTGAACCTGATGAACCTGGTGGGAAATTATTCGATGAGGAAGATCTATCAATTTACAAAAGCCTTGAGAGTGATCCCAAGATGCCAGAAAAAAATGAAATCATCTTGAAAAATTCAGACCAAAATTTTGTTAATCTTCGAAAAGAAATAAAGGCCAATGAACTTAGTAACGGTGATCAGAAAAATTTAACCTTAGCTATTGAGGATGCTCTCAGAGAGATCGTAAATAGTGATGAAGAAAAAAATGATGAACCAGATGCCACAAACCAGCAGGGAATAGTGAAACTTTATTTAGGCTCATTCGATACTTTGTCGCAAGCAGATGAATTCAGAAAATTCATAAAAAGAAGAAACGATACCCTTCTTAACATTAACAACTTAAATGTTTTTGAGCAGGTAGAAGGGGAAAATATTTTTTTTCGGGTTGAGTTGACTAATATTGGCTCTGAAGAAGAAGGTAAAAAGGTGTGTTCAATACTTTCTAGTAGACAGTTTTCCTGCCTATTGATTAGTGAATTAGATAGTAATTAATAGAGGAATGGATCAATCACCAGAATATCATAAGGATATCAAGCCTGAATTATATGTCAGTTTGGATGGATTTGAGGGTCCGTTGGATCTTTTGCTTACGCTTGCAAAGAAGCAGAAGGTGGACCTAAAAAAACTTCAGTTAGGTATTCTTGCTGATCAGTTCTTAGATTATCTTAGGGACCAAAAGTATAAGTTCAAATTAGAATTTGCCGGAGACTATCTAGTTATGGCCTCGTGGCTCACGTTATTGAAAAGTCAATTAATTATTCCTGACGATGAGCTCAAAGAGGACGATGCTGATAAGATCAATGAACTATTAGCGTTAAGACTTCAAAGATTAGCTAAAATAAGAGAAAATGCTAATTGGTTATTTGACAGACCGCAGCTTTTTAAAAATTTTTTTCCAAGCGATATTGATCGAGATGAAAGGGTTGTTAAAGAAGATTTTTTAAAGGTTCAGCTGGCGGATATATTAAAGGCTTATGTGGGGATTATAGATAAGAGAAATTATGAAGTACCTCTGGGAACCAAAGAGGAATATTTATTTTTAGACAAAGCGATTAGCTTTATTGAGCAAAAAGTTAAGGGATCGAAGGCATTAATCAGTTTCCCAAACTTGGTTAAGGAAATACATGCTTTATCAGGGATTGAAGCCAAGCGTTGTGCAGCATCTATTTTCTGTGGATTGCTTGAATATACAAAATTAGGAAAAATTCAAATGAAGCAAGCAAATGCCTTTTCTAATTTAGAGTTGGCTAAAGTTAGCGACGGAAATATGGTTTAATGGAGTTATCTTTGAACTATAAAGATATGGAGAGGGTTATTGAAGCATTACTATTTACTTCCTCAGAACCAATTTCAATTAAGGATTTAAAGAGAAATTTGCCTCAAAATGCAGATATAGAATCTATAATTGAAACACTACAAAAACATTATGAAACAAGAGGTGTTAATATAAAACGCTTCGGAAATTCAATTGCTTTACGAACTGCTAAGGATTTAGATCATCTATTCGTTAAGAAAATGCTTGCCAAGAAGAATTTATCAAGAGCTGCAAGAGAAACCTTAGCCATAGTAGCATATCATCAACCAGTTACTAAGCTAGAAATAGAAGAAATAAGAGGCGTTAGTGTGGGGTCCGGTACAATTGATCTATTAATGGATTTAGAATGGATAAAATTTGGTAGAAGAAAGTCAACCCCAGGCCGTCCTGTGACTTTCCAAATAACCGATAAGTTTCTTGATTATTTTGATTTAAGTAGTCCAAAAGATCTTCCCGGAGTTAGGGAACTTAGGGATCTTGGGTTATCCGTAAAAAATTTAAACCGAGATTAGCCTACTGCCAATTTTTAAAATGCTTTGATAACTTAAGTGTTTGTCCCTGGTAGTTAGAGCCAATAATTTCTCCATACATTGCACTTGGCATGCTGGATAGTGTTTCATATATTAGTTTACCAATAATCTGATTGTCTTCCAGTATAAACGGTGTTTCATGACACCTAATTTCAAGAACAGCCTTCGAACGCTTGTCCACAATATTTTTTGTGAAACCAAATCCGGGATCAAAAAAGCCAGCATAATGTACGCGAAACTCTCCCATCCTGACTTCATATGGAACCATCTCGGCAGCTGTTTGGGGTGGTATGGTAATGTACTCTTTACTTCTTAAAATATAAAATGCTCCTGGTGCTAAAGTTATATAACCCTTTTTTGAGAATATTCTTTCCCAAAAAGTTTCCACTTTATAGAAGTTGAGCTTACTTAAATTAATTGCTGGGCAACTTTTTCTTGCTTTGAAGCCAATTGGTTCATTTTCTTTACCCTTTAAATTGACAGAGATTGTGATGCCGTTATCAATCTGCGTTGCATTTTCTACAATATTAAATCTAGTATTTAGCTTTTCTAGTTGTCGATCAGTTAATATTTGTTGCTCATTATGAAATCTTAGCTGGTTTAATGTTATCCCTTCCTTGATTTTTATTGAAAAAGATATGGGAGCTATCTCTGCATAGACTTTGCCCTTATAACCTTTTCTGACTCGATCAAAACAACTAGAATTATCTGATATCAATCGTGTCAATATGTCTAATCTTCCAGTTGAACTTTTGGCATTAGCTACCGCCGAAATATTATCTGGTAAACTTAATTCTTCCTGTATTTGTATTATATAAATTTTACCCTTGGCAAGCGTCTTAAAGTCACCAATATCTATCTCCCTCTTTTTTAATTTAGATAGTTTTTGTCGTACAGTTTTTTTGTGTCCAGGTAAAAATGAAGCTTCAACTTCCCAACATTTTTTAGAAAGCCGTAAGTCCATACTAGCAGGTTGGATTTGGGTGTCGGTTAAGGGACGCAGACATTTTATAGATGATCGTTTATGTAAAGCTTTTATTTGCTCCGCGGGAAGGGCCCCTTTTCTTTTAAAAAGCATTAAATTACTCATTTGTTGGTCGGGCTAGCGAGATTTGAACTCACGACCTTTCGTCCCCCAGACGAACGCGCTACCAGACTGCGCCATAGCCCGCTGTTAATCAAATATTTTTTCTAGCTATCATTTTTTCTCGTAACTTATTTAACGATGCTATCAGGGAATTAATCTCCAGCTTTTTCTCTTCGGTATAAAGGCTTTTGATAAATATAGTCCTTTCCCCAGTGTGGTTGAAGTTAATTTGTATCTTTCGTTTTTCAACAGCTAAGTAGTCATCTATTTCCTCATTT
>CACBNQ010000028.1 GCA_902540655.1 uncultured Alphaproteobacteria bacterium
GAATTGCAGGAAGCCTCCATATGACAATTCAAACAGCTGTTTTGATAGAGACACTTGTAGATTTGGGCGCAGATGTTCGTTGGGCAAGTTGTAATATTTTTTCTACACAAGATCACGCTGCAGCAGCTATAGCGGAAGGAGGTGTTCCTGTTTTTGCTTATAAAGGTGAAACCCTCGATGAATATTGGGAATACGCTGATAAAATATTTCTTTTTAAGGAAGAAACAGCAAATCTAATCCTAGACGACGGTGGTGATGCAACTATGTATGTTCTATTAGGATCGCGGGCAGAGAGTGGAGACACGGAATTTTTGGAAAAACCATCTTCAGAGGAAGAGGAAGCGCTTTTTAAACAAATTAAAAAGAGATTACAATCAAGTGAAGGCTGGTTTACCAAACAAAAGGAGTCAATTCTTGGCGTTTCAGAGGAGACAACTACAGGTGTAAACCGGTTGTACCAGTTAGAGCGGGAAGGTAAGCTACCTTTTCCTGCAATTAACGTGAATGATAGCGTTACAAAGTCTAAATTTGATAACAAATATGGCTGTAAAGAATCATTAGTAGATGGAATAAGACGAGCAACAGATACTATGATGGCAGGTAAAGTCGCAGTAGTTTGTGGGTACGGTGACGTTGGAAAAGGATCAGCAGCATCATTACGAGGAGCCGGAGCCCGAGTTAAGGTTACGGAGGTTGATCCTATATGTGCACTGCAAGCCGCGATGGATGGTTTCGAAGTGGTAACATTAGAAGACACAGTCGAAACAGCAGATGTATTTATAACAGCTACAGGAAACAAAGATGTTATAAAGCTAGACCATATGAGGAATATGAAAAATATGGCTATCGTTGGAAACATTGGTCATTTTGACAACGAAATCGAAGTCGCTGCTCTCAAAAATCAAAAATGGACAAAAATAAAGGACCAGGTTGATATGGTGGAAATGGCTTCAGGTAGAAATATAATTCTATTGTCTGAAGGCAGATTACTTAATCTTGGAAATGCAACTGGTCATCCATCTTTTGTAATGTCCGCAAGCTTTAGTAATCAAGTCCTAGCCCAAATCGAGCTGTGGAAAAATGGTAAGAATTATTCCAATAGCGTATACACGCTGCCAAAACATCTGGATGAAAAAGTTGCTAGGTTGCACTTAGAGAAAATAGGAGTGAAACTTACAAAACTAGAGAAAGATCAGGCTGATTATATTGGTGTAAATGAAGCCGGACCATTTAAAAGCGACAGCTATCGCTATTAATTAAATTTTCCGTCCACGCTTTCCAAAGCCTATTGAATGTTGATTGTCTAAGTCAATAGGCCACCTTGGTCTTGGGGACAAGTCCATTTTATCAACTTGTCCTCCTAAATACATTTGTGTTCCCGCATACGCGATCATTAAGCCGTTGTCTGTACATAGATCTAGTGGCGGTGCAGAGAACTGGACCCCGAGATCATCACATAGCTTCCTCAGTGAATTTCTTATTTCCTTATTTGCTGCAACACCACCTGCTAATGAAAAGGATAGACTTTTCACAGAGGAAACCTTGGAGAATAGTTCTATAGCTTTTTTTGTTTTCTGCTCAAAAATTAATTTCATAGATTTTTGAAACGATGCGCAAATATCTCTTTGATCGCACATATATAGGCCAGACTGTTTTTCAACTAAATAATCTACTTGTCTTCTTACGGAAGATTTAAGGCCAGAAAAGGAAAGGTCACAGTCATTTTTATTGATTAGTGGCAGTGGAAATGAAAATCGATTTTTATCACCTTTTCCCGCCCACTTTTCCACTTCTGACCCTGAAAATATAGGAAGGTTCAACATTTTTGCCACTTTATCAAAAACCTCACCTGGAGCATCATCTATAGTTGTTCCAAGCCTCTTTATTTCATTCGCTTCCAAAACGGCTAAATATTGACAATGACCACCTGAAGCTAAAAGCAGTAGATAAGGATAGCTTAGATCATCTGTCATTTGAGGTGTGAGCGCATGACCAACGAGGTGATTAACACCAATCAGTGGTTTTTCCGTTGAAAAAGCCAATCCTTTCGCAAAATTTATACCTGAGATAAGACCTCCAATTAATCCTGGCCCCTTTGTTACACAAATAATATCAATATCATCAAGTTTAATGCTATTTTCTTTGAGTACTTTTTTAAAGCATGTATCCACTCTTTCTGAGTGGGCACGCGCCGCAATTTCCGGTACGACACCGCCGTAGCCTTTGTGGAGTTTTTCTTGAGATAGTGTGACAAGTCCCAGTTTTTCTGAAACCAGTGTATTATCTTTACGAGTTACTTTGATAACGCCTATTGAAGTGTCATCGCAGCTACTTTCGACTCCTAGTGCTATGATAGACTTGTGCATAGTTATATATTACATTAATTGAAAAATTATAAATTAGAAAATCAGAGAATGAGTAAAGGTAGTTATCCAGAAAAATTGATTATTGGCACAAGAGGCTCTCCTTTGGCCTTAGCACAAGCCAATGAAGTAAGAAATAAAATATTATCATTCAATCAAATAGATCCTGAAAAGGTAAAAATAGAAATCATAAAAACGAGTGGCGACAAGTTTTTGAATACGTCACTATCAAAAATCGGGGGAAAAGGTTTGTTTACAAAGGAAATTCAACAAGCTCTTATCGACAAACGAATAGATATAGCTGTTCACTCTATGAAAGATGTTGAAACGGACCTCCCAGAAAAATTGGTTATTTCAACTATCTTAAAGCGCGAAGATGTAAGAGACTCTTTTATATCGAGAAGATACTTCTCCATCGCAGATTTACCCTTGGGGTCTGTTGTGGGAACATCATCTCTTAGAAGAAAGGCACAGTTACTTAACAAGCGAAAGGATTTAAAGGTAGTTGAGTTTAGAGGAAATGTTCAAAAAAGACTTGAAAAGTTAGACAACAACGTGGCTGTTGCAACCTTTTTAGCTACTGCAGGATTGAATAGACTTGGGTTAAATGAGCTGATTAACCCTATATCAACAGATGAAATGTTGCCTGCTGTTGCTCAGGGAGCTGTCGGAATTGAGCATTTACGCAGCGAAAAAATGGAAGAATTTTTGGCACCTCTCAATGACAGTGTATCAAAGAAAAGAGTTGAGGCTGAAAGAGCATTCTTAAGGGAGTTAGACGGATCCTGTAGAACGCCCATTGGCGGATTGGCGCAAAAAAACAATGAAGAATTTAAATTAATGGGAGAAATTATAAGTGCTAATGGCGAGGTAAAGATACATGACGTTTGGCAAGGGGACTGGGCCATGGCGGTAGAAATTGGGCGCGAGGCAGGAAGAGAGATAAAGTCAAAAGGAGGAAAAAATTTCTTCCAATAAAGAAATTCTTTTAACGCGGACTTTTAAAGACAGCTGCCGTTTTAAAGAAATGTTACAGAAAGAAAAGTTCAATGGAAGGGTTTTGATTTTTCCTCTCTTAGAAATTGAGTTCCAAAATATAAGTGTAAACCTAGAGAAAGCGGATATTTTAGTCTTTACATCCGTTTATGCTGCAGAGAAAATAAATAAAGAATTGAAAAACTTAGAAACACCTATTTTTGCTGTTGGGCAAAGATGTGATGAATTTCTTAAAGAAATAGGAGCAAAGAAGACATTTGTTTTCTCAAATGTAAAGCAGTTGCTTGATAGCTTGAAAGACTACAGTAATAACAAAAGACCAACTATATTTTATTTGCGAGGTGACGAAATATCTTTTGACTTAAAGGCGGATCTTTCAAAGTACAACCTTAATTGTGAAGAGTATGTGGTTTATAAACAGAAAAGGCCTATACAGCAAAGAGATCTAGACAATGTCCTAGCCAGAAAACATTTGGATGGTATCGCGCTATTCTCGGAAAAATCCGTGGACAGTTTGACAAAGGGCGCTTCAAAAAACAATCTCAATAAAATATTTTTCTGTTTTAGCAAAAAAATTGAAAATCGATTAAGATCGGTCTTAGATAAAGACGTTAGATGTAAGACAGTTGAAGAGCCTTTGATCTCTGAAATGGTCAAGATGATAGTTAAAGAGTATGCACGTTATTAAGACTAAAATTAAAAAGCTTAAAAGTGACAGAATCGAATACTAAGAAGAGTTTGAAAAAAAACAGTGATGGACCAAAAACATTAGGTTATCACATTAACTATGAGCTTATGTTGGCCCTAGTTAGTTTAGCATTATCAGCATTAGCTTTAGGCTCTTTATATTTCATTTTCTTTGTTGAAATTAAAGATTTAAAATCTGAATTAAATTCTAAGTTGAACAAAAACACATTTCTCTCTGAAAGAGAGAAAATTGTTAGTTCTAGTATCGAAGAGTTGCAATCAGAAAAAGAATTTTTGCTATCAAGAATTAATTTGGTCAACGACCTAGTTAAAAAGAACGCGAAAGATATAGAGTCAAAAATAAGCGATGCTATTTCTGAAAATATGAAATACAAAACCAAAGACGATGCACAAAACCAAAGTGACATTAAAAATGAGGGATTGTTAAAAACCCAAATAGATAAGCTAGAAAATTTTCAACGAACATATAAAAGCGAATTAGATGTATTGCAGCAACGAATTTCAAAGAACCAAGAGCTTATTGAAAATAACAAAAAGAGTTTATTAGTACTAAAAAGTTCCTATCAGAATATAGAGAAAAAACAGTCCTTAGAAATGAGTCGAGAGCTTTTGGTTTTAATAGAAGAATTCACCGAGATTTCTTATCGTGCTTTGAAAAACGAAATAAACTCGCTTGAGAAACAAGACTGGACAGACTGGTTAACAAGCTACTTCAACACTATTTTTATATCCAGGTCTACTGAGCCTATTGAGGGTGATCACACAGACGCAATACTATCCAGAATTGATGATTCATTAAAAAGTGGAAAGTTAGAAAACGCAAAAATTGAGATTAGTAAATTATCGTCAGAGACTAGAGCCTTAATGAAAGATTGGATTGGAAAGCTGGATAAACTTATTGAAATGGAAGACCAGATAAATCAGTGATTTGGGTATTTATAAAGGCAGTATTTTTTTTCAGCATTGCAATAGCACTAGCTGTCGCATTTAATTTTGTAAAAGATACCGATGGGACATTAACGATTGATTTTCTTAATAGAGAATACCAGTTAAGTTTCATATCGTTTTTTGCCCTGATCTTAGCGCTCCTCTTTGTTGCTTTAATGATAAATATAGCCCTAAAGTTTTTATGGTCTTTGATTGGATTTTTGAGAGGTGATGATACAGCTCTAAAGAGGTTCTTTGAAAAAAGGTCAGAAAGAAAAGGACAAAGCATTTTAATCAGCGCATATACTGCAAGCTTTGAGGGGGATCATGAAAGAGCTCTATCAGAAATTAAGCGAAGCAAAAAATATCTCAAGTCAAAATCTTTGCCGAACATATTATCTCTTAGCTCATATGACGCCAAAGGAAATGTGGCAAAACAAGAAGAGATTTTTCAAGAATTAATTAAAGACAAAGCGACACGGAGCATGGGGTTGTTTGGTCTTATAAAGATGAAACTATCTGAGGGGAATACAAGCCTAGCACTCAAGCTGACAGAGCGGTTAATCAAGTTGAAACCCCGAAACCTGTCATTTAATAAAACTTTTTTTAATCTCCAACTCACAGAGGGTGATTGGGATGGAGCCTTAACGAGTTATAAAAATATTAATAAGATTAAAAGAATAGACAAAGAAACGTATAGCAAAGGAGAAAGTATACTTTTATTTCAGAAAGCTAAGGAACTTAGATCAGATGGAAAGACGCTTGATGCTTTAAAGATCTCCAGGCAAGCGTTAAAAAAATACGCGGGCCTCGTTCCAAATTCAATCTTTTTGTCAGAGCTAGAGGTTCTTGAAGGACAAAAAAAGAAAGCAGAGACAGTATTGGTAAGTACATGGAAAGTTATTCCTCACCCAGATGTAGCAAAAAAATTTGCGCAGATCGAAGCCAATGAAAGCGTCGATGATCGTGTAGAACGTTTCAAAAAGATTTTAAATGTTAAGAAGAGTGATGTGGAGACAAAAACCTTAAAAGCCGAATTAAATATTCTCTCTGAAAATTTTCCTGAAGCGAGACGGGCTATAAGTGATCTAATAGAAACTGATCAAGCAAACGCTAAGGTCTATACCCTAATGGCTGCCATTGAAAAGGGAGTTGGATCATCAGATGCTGTTGTAAAAGGCTGGCTTGCAAAAGCCGTTACAGCTAAGCGATCAAAAAGGTGGATTTGCTCTAACTGTGAGAGTCAAAGCGAATGGGAACCCGTTTGTAAAAAATGCGGAGAGTTCTCAACGCTCGAGTGGAGAGAAGAAAGATATGAAAACTTAGGAGGAAATGATCAAAGTGAAATACTTCCTTTAATAATTGGAGAGAATAATTACAGCCCTGATATACAAGTAGACAAAGTTGAAATAGATGATAATAAAGTTTGAGGCATCTTTGGAAGTAATTAACAAATAGGTTGTATGTTGTTTATAAAAGTCTTCGGCACCACTGTCATAACTTTAATCATATCGCTAAAAGCATTATTTTCGCAGATGAGTGCTTTAAATTATGAAATTAGTAGTCTAGTTCGTCCCAATTGGGAATATGAATCTTTTTGGGCAATTCCACGAATTGGCGAAACTAAACCAATAGTGGCGATCAGCCTATTAGCTGGAAAAAATATAGTAAATGTTCGGTGCTTAGACCTTGAATATTTAGAAATAGAGAAAACCTTCAAACCTAAAACAAAATTAGATAGAGAGTTTCTCCACAAAATTATGTGTAAATCTATTAATAGAGCTGTAAAGAATACAAACGGTCTTGACCAAATAATTCTCAAAACCGGTATGGATGAAGTTGGTCTGCGGTTTGACTTTTTAAACGGCTGGATTGAAATTGTACAAATTCCTGATCCCCCACAACCAGATGAAGAAATGCATAAGATGGGCAGTGGCTTGGACCTTCATCAACAAAACACCTAGACACGTAAAATACTCTCGTTACCTTTAGACGGAAATCTCGGTATCAATATCGCCACTATCAACGAAATAAATGACAATATGGCAGCTAGGTAAAAAACAGCACTATTATTATGAATCCAGATATAGCCTAATAGGACTGGAAGAAATACAGCAGAAATATGATTTATTGTAAAAGCCACAGCAGCGGTTGGAGCAAAATCCTCTCTATCTGCAATTTTTTGAAAATATGTTTTCATTGCAAAAGCCAACCCAAAAAACATATGGTCGGCAATAAATAGAATAGACGCGACAATGTAAGACCAATCGAAATAATAGAGGCCGGCATAAAGAAGGAAAATAACCATAAGGCCGAAGTACTCAACAATTAACGAAAGTCTTTCGCCAAACTTTTCTATGAATCTCCCAATTAATGGTGCCATAAATATGTTGATTAAAAAGTTTGCTAAAAGAAGAAATGTGATTTGGTGAACATCAAAACCATATTTTTCAACCATCATAAAGCTTGCAAAAACAACAAATATCTGTCGCCTGGCTCCTGAAAAAAACTGTAAGGTATAATAGACCCAATACCTCCGCTTAAGTACGATAGCTAACCGCTGTTTTTTCCCAATTTGAAATTGTGGATAATAAAAAAAGCAATAGACTACAATTAATAAGCACAATAAGCCTGCAAAGAAATAGATGAAAAAATAATTAAAATTAAGATTAAGCCAAAGAATAATTATAGCGATATAAACAAAAAAAGCGGAACCTGATCCAGCCGCTACAATCCATCCTATTGATGAAGGTGCAGTTTCTTTCTTGAGCCATTGCAATTGAAGTGATTGATTGACTGTCTCATAGTAATGAAAACCAATTGAACTGATTAATGTTGTAATAATTAATCCTTTAAACTCAGGGAAAAGAGCAGTAACCGCAACCGCCACCGCTAGAAGAGCTAGCGACATGTATGCAAGTCTTTGTTCGCTTATAAAAAACAATATAAAAATAACACAGACAGCAAGAAACCCTGGTATCTCTCTTACACTTTGAAGCCAACCTATCTCGACGCCAGAAAACCCGGATATTTCTATTACAAAATTGTTAAGCAAAGCAACCCAAGTTGAAAACGCTATGGGCATTGCTATAGCGAGTAAGATAAGTAATCCGAAAGGCTCTTTTGAAAAAACTGTTTTTTTTAATATATTTAAGATATTAGGCATTAATGGAATTGGAAATGAATAACGATATTTTTATAAAAGTCAGTGAGCTATTGGAAAACGGGGCTAAAGAGAGAGATCATGATTTCCACATTATGACTTTTTGTACCATTGGAAAGGAGGGAGTGGAAGCAAGAAGTGTTGTTTTAAGAAATTTTGATAAAGATAAAAACATTATTCGTTTTCACACCGATTTCAGAAGTCCAAAACTTGATGATATTAAGAAAAACCCAAACACAGTCTGCTTAGTATATAGTTATAAGCTGAAAACGCAGTTAAGGATAAAGACAATTTCTAGTATTCATTACGACGATGCTATATGGAATAAATCATGGGATAAGACAGGGCTCTCATCAAGAAAATGTTATTTAACAAAATATGATCCTTCAAGCCACATTGAAGAAAAGGATGATGGTTTGCCTCTAGAGTTAAAGGGAAAGACCCCAACATCGGAAGAGAGTGAAGAAGGAAAAAAGAATTTTTGTGTTGTCGACAATAAGATAACCGAAATAGATTATCTTTATTTAAAATCATCGGGCCATGAGAGAATGGTATTAGATTTTAATAATAATAAATCTAGCTGGATTGCACCTTAGATTAGAGACCGCATATATATTTCACCATTTATCATTACGGTTTTTAAAGAGGGGCATTCAACGTTGTTTTTGTCTGCAATATTAATGAGTTCTAAAAATATATGGGCGCATTCAATTTTTGACTTATTCATCATGTCTCTTCGCATAGATGAACTCCATGTAGATTTTTTGTCAGAAAGAAAGCGTCTTTGTTGCGCTAAGTCATCGTCATTTACCTTAATTTTTTCAGACTTTGCTATAGTTACACACTCATCATGAAGATCAGTAATAAATGCTATTCCATGCTCAGTGGACGCAATTTCTCCTATGGTTGCATTGAATAGAGTAGTGGCACCCGCTACGGTGGTTATGAGTACCCACTTATGCCAAAGGTCTACAACGATGTCATCCGAGTACTTAATTGAGAAGTTTGCAGAACTACAAGAATCAAAAAATCTTCTTCCATCCGTTTCATCTGCTTTGTTTAAGTGACCAAAAGTTACCGAGTGAATATCATTGAAATGGTGAATTTCACCCTCATCGTTCAATGTGGAAAAGATGTGCGCAATACCTCCAAATAAACGCGCATTTGGAAACTTATTTCTTAATTGTTCCATATGTGCATAGCCATTAAGTAATGGGATAATTATCGACCCATCCTTCACTGGAAAAGGAGATTGCAAAATCTCGTCTAAATCATAGGCCTTATTAGTGAATAATATGACATCATAGATACTGTCTACGTTATCTATAGTCACAAGGTTGGGGCTAGTGGCGAAATCACCTTTCGGACTCTTAATTATTAAACTCGATTTTTCTAATTTTTTTTGTCTTTTTTCTCTTACTAAAAAAGTTACATCCATTCCCGCCTCAGCCATTCGTCCTCCAAAATAACCTCCTACGGCACCTGCACCTAAAACGAGTATTTTCATTTTATTATTAACCTTCGCATACGTTGTATTTTTTTATTATAGGATTTTTATTCCTCTAATGAACCAGAATTAATGGAAAGCTATCTATATCTTCTTTCGCCCTAAATTTAAATTAAGCACCTATTCTCGAGAATAATTAAAAAAGGGGAGTCTTTTTAATATTTTTCTTTCAAAACGGGTATTTAAATAATATGGTATGGCTCTATATAAAGGTGGCAAATAAGTCGAAGCAAGACTTTGAAAAAAAAGACAATATTCAATCTCTCGAAGTCAGTTTAATCAACAAGCGTTTTTGGAATAAATCATGAATGATCTTAGTTACAAAGCAAAGGTTTTTAAAACGGTGTGGGTTTCTGACGTTCACTTGGGAACCAAAGGGTCAAGGGCTAAGGAGTTTTTAGAGTTTCTGAAAACCATAGAATGCGAAAAAATTTTTCTTGTGGGAGATATAGTAGACGGGTGGCAACTCTCTAAACGATGGTACTGGCCTCAGACGCATAATGATGTTGTGCAGAAGATTTTGGAAAAAGCAAAGAGAGGTACCGAGATTATTTTTATTCCAGGCAATCATGACGAAGTGGCCAGGGACTTTATAGGTCTCACCATGGGGGGAATAAAAGTTAAGGATGACGATATACATTTTACGGCTGATGGAAAAAAATTCTGGGTGGTTCATGGCGATTTATTCGACAATGTAATCCAGCACGCAAGATGGCTTGCCTATATTGGTGACTGGGCGTATGTATTCCTGCTGAAAACAAACGCTGTTTTCAATGCCATTCGACGACTCTTTAAGCTTCCCTATTGGTCACTTTCTCAATACTTAAAATCAAAAGTGAAGCTAGCTGTTTCATTCATGTCTGCCTTTGAAAAGTCTATAGCGACGGAGACAAGGCGAAGAGGTTGTGACGGTGTAATTTGTGGTCACATTCATAAGGCTGAGATGAAAATGGTTGAAGATATAATGTACGCCAATGATGGAGACTGGGTAGAATCAATGACTGCCTTAGTTGAGAATTTTGACGGAAAACTTGAAATAATTGAATGGTCGAAAACAAAAGGTAAATTGACACCCGTTGAAGGTATTAAGTAGAGCCGATTTGTCAAAAATAGTTATTATAACCGATGCGTGGACACCTCAAGTCAATGGGGTTGTTGTTTGTATCCAGCAAACTGTTAAACACCTTAGAAAGATGGGACACGATGTTTTTGTTATCGGACCTGACCGCTTTAAAAATATTCCCTGCCCAACCTATCCTGAGATAAGATTGGCCCTCTTCGCAAGAAAGAAGGTTTTTGCTATCCTTGATGATTTAAAACCGGACGCACTCCATGTTAATACAGAAGGTCCTCTCGGAATAGCAGCTCGATCGTACGCTCATAAAAATAAAATGCGTTATACAACCGCTTTTCAAACACGTTTTCCAGAGTACATAAAAGCGCGAACAGCAATCCCATTGTCCTGGACATACGCTTTTCTGAGATGGTTCCATAAAAACTCTGAGAGAGTGCTTGTTCCTTCCAAAACAGTTCAAGAAGATCTCATCAAATGGAATGTGGGAAAACCTGAGGTATGGTCCTTGGGAGTCGATCTTTCAACATTTCAACCCAAGAAAAGAGCCGCTAGAAAGAAAAAGGTTTATGTATGCACAAGCCGATTAGCGATAGAGAAAAATTTAGACGCGTTCTTAAGTCTAAAACTAGATGGAGAAAAATGGATGATAGGTAGTGGCCCTGAAGAAAAAAGACTCAGAGAAAAATACCCGGACGTCAAATTCTTTGGCAATAAAAGTCATGAGGAAATTGCAAAGATTTATCAAGAGTGTGATTATTTTGTCTTCCCATCAAAAACCGATACTTTTGGATTGGTATTGCTCGAAGCAATGGCATGTGGACTCCCTGTTGCTGCATATAATGTTTCCGGCCCGAAAGATGTTATCGGCAAATCGAAAGCAGGAATCCTAAGAGAAGATTTGGCTGAAGCAGCACGAGGATTAGAATCGCTTAGTGCATCGACTGCTATAAAACATGCAAAGAAGTTTTCGTGGGAAAAAGCATCAGAAAATTTTTTTTCTTATCTACATATAGGATGAGAAGTCGCTAACTATAGTTTTCATTAAGTGAATAACCTGCACTTCTTACAGTTCGTATAGGATCCTTTTTCACTTTACCTCTATTAAGCGCTCTTCGTAAACGTCCCACATGGACATCAACTGTTCTTTCCTCAACGTAGATCTGATTACCCCAGACTTTATCTAATAATTGCTCCCTGTTAAATACTTGTCCTGGCCTCATTAGAAAAACTTCAAGTAACTTAAATTCCACAGGCCCTAATTTTATTTCCTTTTTACCTCTAAATACTCTTTTGTTATCACGGTTTAATTCAATGTCATGAAAATTTAAAGTGTCTGTAAAACTGTCTTCACTCACGCGTCTAAGAAGAGCTTTCGTTCGGGCAATTAATTCAGAGTTTGAAAAGGGCTTGGTTATATAGTCATCAGCTCCGGTGTCGAAAGCTCTCAATTTATCGCTTTCTTCAGTTCGTGCTGTGAGCATTATAATAGGAATTTTCTTTAGACTTTTAATAGCCCGTATTTGCCGTAGTATCTCAACCCCTGATAAATTTGGTAGCATCCAATCTAATATTACGAGGTCAGGCATTTCGTGTTTTATAAGATCAAGAGCCTCCTCACCATCAGAGCACAACACTACATCATATTTTTCTTTAGAAAAATTGTACTTAATTATTTCTTGGAGGTCCTTATCATCTTCTATAAGTATAATTTTTTTATTCATCTGCAATTCCTCGTCAAACTGGGAGATTTACTTTTGGTCTTACGGCTACTAAATTCTCACCGGTTATTGCAAAGTGAGTCATTTCTCCAATATGAGTAGTATGGTCTCCAATGCGTTCATAATTTTTTGCTATTATCATGAGGTGGGAGCCAGAGGCCACTCGTTTTTTCTTTCTCAAATAAACCAGAAGATTTTCAAAGAGATCGGTATACATTTGATCAATTTTGTAATCGTTTTTCCATACCTTCCGGGCTAGTTTTACATCCTGATTAGTGTACGCGTTTATTGATTTAGTAAGTTGTTTTTTGACTTTTTCACCTAATTTAAAAATTTGATTTCTAATGTCTGTGTGATGTTCTTCTGTTAAAAGTTGCGATCGTTTAGCGATATTCTTACAAAGATCACCTACCCTTTCAAATGCACCAGAGATCTTTATAGCAGAAAATAAAACCCGTAAATCATCAGCAACAGGTTGCCTTAATGCAATTGCTTTAATTACAGATTCATTTATCTCTGTTTCTAGTAAGTCTATCTTTTCATCTAAGAGAATTGCGTTTTCTGCCATCTGCACATTATTATCTTTTATCGATAGATTTGAGTTCGTTATTACTTGTTCGCATAGACCACCCATCTCAACTATTTTACCATTGATATGAATGAGGTCCTCGTTAAATGCTGATGAAATATGTAAAGTCATTCTAATTCCTAATTATCCAAATCGTCCAGTTATGTAGTCCTGTGTTTTTTCATTGTCAGGTTGAGTGAAAATTTTGTCGGTATCGTTATATTCAATTAAGTCTCCTAAATGAAAAAAAGCCGTTTTCTTTGAAACGCGTGCAGCTTGCTGCATTGAATGAGTAACTATTATAATCGTGTAAGTTTCAGAGATCTCATTCATAAGCTCTTCGATTTTAGCAGTGGCGATCGGATCAAGCGCAGAACAGGGTTCATCCATTAGAATAACTTCCGGGCTAACGGCAATGGCTCTCGCAATGCATATTCTCTGTTGTTGGCCACCGGACAATCCTGTTGCTTGATCATTCAACCGATCTTTGACTTCATCTATAAGCCCTGCTTTTTCTAAACTGTTGTGAACTATATCTTTCAATTCGTTGTCACTACTGGCTAAGCCATGAATTCTTGGGCCGTAGGCAATATTGTCAAAAATGGATTTTGGAAATGGATTGGCTTTTTGAAAAACCATACCTACGCGAGCTCTAAGTTCAACAGGATCTATGTCTGGCCCATAAATATCTTGTTCATCAAGAAGCACACTTCCCTTTATTGAACAGTTCTCTATGACATCATTCATTCTATTTAGACAACGCAAAAAAGTTGATTTTCCACACCCAGAGGGACCAATAAGTGCAGTTATCGTGTTTTTCTTAATATTTAGGCTTATATCTCTAATGGCCTTTTTATCACCGTAAGAAACCTCGACATTTTTAGTTCTAAATTTAATAGACATCATATCACCATTTCTTTTCGAATTTCTTTCTTAACATAACAGCTAAGAGATTCATTGAGATCAAAAACGCCACCAAGAACAGTATAGCTAAAGAACTTCTTTCATAAAACGCTCTTTCTGCACTATCAGACCACATATATATTTGAACCGGCATTGCTGTGGCACTTGATGTAAAGGTGGTTGGGATATCAATTATAAATGCTACCATCCCTATCATTAAAAGAGGTGCTGTTTCACCCAAAGCTTGTGCCATTCCAATTATTGTACCTGTTAAAATACCAGGTGCAGCTAAAGGTAAAACATGATGCATCGCCGCTTGCATTTTTGAAGCACCCAGTCCCAGAGCGGCTTCTCTTATAGATGGTGGAATGGAACGAATAGATGCTCTAGAGGCAATAACTATCGTAGGAAGCGTCATTAATCCCAAAACTAGGCCACCAACAAGTGGTGCAGATCTAGGCAAACCAAATGTGGAGAGAAAAACTGATAAGCCTAGCAAGCCAAAAACTATAGATGGAACAGCAGCTAAATTATTTACATTTACTTCAATGAAATCAGTTATCCGTCCGGGCTTAGCAAAATACTCAAGATATATGGAAGCCATAACAGCCAGTGGAAGTGCAAACATAACGGTGACAAAAAGGGTTAGAGCAGAGCCTACAACTGAGCCCAATATTCCAGCACTCTCAGGCTCTCTGGAATCAGCAGATGTGAAAAATGTTTTGTTGAATTTAAGCTTTGCAATATCTCTCTCAACCAAGCTATTTACCCATGCTATTTGCTTGTTATTAATTCTTCTATCTTCCTCTGGAATATCAATGCTTAATCTACCTTTTAAATACTGATCCGCGTCATCAGATAAATGAAGCCAAACTGATAACGTGTGAGAGCCACTTCCAAGAGCTTTCTTTTTGACAATTTCCTTTAGATCGTATCCAGCATTAGCTGAAATAATTGCAAACAGTTCCTTTTTTTCATCTCTCTCTTTTACTTCGGGAAAAAATTCCCTCAACGTACTTTTGACTAAGCCATCCCAGTTGAATAGGTTCATCTTGTTTTTGTTTATAGTGCCGCTTTCATCAACTAGCTTGTCCATATTTACAGAGATATCTACCTTAAAGTAGGCTTGCTGAAGAGCGCTATATCCGTTAAGCCCTATCGAAATAAGTAGAGTTGCCAGCATAATAAGAGCAAAACAAATGGAGGTAATACCATAGATCTTTAATCTGGTCTCACGTGCTCTTCTTGATTTGATACTTTTTCTAATCATATCTTTCGGCCAGCCTCCGAGATATAGAAAGAGCAAAGATATTGAGTAAGAGAGTAAAGAAGAAAAGTGCCAATCCTAGGCCGAAGGCTGACAAGGTTTTAATATCATCAAACTCTGTATCTCCAGTAAGGAGAGATACAATCTGAACTGTGACAGTGGTTACAGAATCTAATGGATTAACAGTCAAACTTGCGCTTAATCCTGCGGCCATTACAACGATCATTGTTTCCCCGATTGCACGACTGACGGCTAAGAGAACAGCACCAACTAAACCGGGAACGGCAGCGGGTAAAACTACGTTGTATATTGTTTCAGCTTTTGTGGCACCAAGCCCCATTGAACCATCCCGTAAACTCTGAGGAACAGCTCTGATAACGTCGTCAGATAAAGAGGAAATAAAAGGAATAATCATTATTCCCATTACAGCACCGGCTGCTAATGCTGACTCAGAAGATACATCTAATCCTAGTGAAAACCCTATTTCCCGGAAAAATGGAGCCGCTGTTAATGCAGCAAAATACCCATAAACCACAGTAGGTATTCCTGCCAAAATTTCTAATGTCGGTTTCACAAAGTCCCTCGTTCGTGGCGAAGCAAATTCTGCAAGATAAATTGCGGAAAACAATCCAATAGGAATAGCAACACACATTGCAATAAAAGAGATAAGGAGTGTGCCAACCAATACGGGGATCATACCAAAAGATCCAGCTGCCGCCACTTGGTCGCTGCGAATAGCTACATTTGGTGCCCAGTGCAATCCAAATATAAAGTCAAAAAAATTGTAGAGACTGAAAAACCTCAGCGCCTCAAACAAAAGGCTCAGAATTATTGCTCCAGTCGTAAAAATAGCTATTACCGCTGAAACAAAGAAAATATTTATAATAAATTTCTCAACGTTTTCTCTTGCATTTGCGCGAGGGCTTTGAAGCGAGCTTACAAACATTCCTACCAGGGCGGCACATAAAATAACCACTAATCCCCGATAAAAATATAGTTGGTCTAAAGCTGCTTTATAATCACTGGCAAGTGTAAGAATTTTTTCGTCACCGGCCGCTATTTTCCCATTAGAAACGTTGATAACTTTGGCTAAAATAAGGCTTACAAAGGATGGATTTAATTTTGGGTTTAACTCCTGAATTTTATTGTAAAAGAGTTGATCAATATAGTTGGGCCCCCCTATGGTTAGGAAAAGAAGAATAATCGCTGAAGGAATAAAAGCCCACAAAAAGGACTGCTGCCCATAATGTGACGGCAACGCTTTTGATCTTTGTCCCACAAAGGCGGCCTTCTTTAAAATATTATTTTTGGAATAAAAATAAAAGAAAAGGGAAATCCCAACAAGCATAAAAAAAACTAAACTCACGGGAAGATTTGGCAAATTTCGAATCCTAAAAAAACATTAATACCATAAAGCCGATATGCTAATCGGCTTTATGGATTAAGTAAATGGATTTTAGCCTAAGGCTTTGGTATTAGACCGGCAGCCTCTAATGGGCTTCCGCTAACTGTTAAACTCATGAAATAGTCTGCAAACTCTTGTAGGCCGGGAATAACCCCAACGTGTTCTTTTTTAACATAAAAGAATAGTGGCCGAGAAACTTTGTACGAACTATCAGCAATTGTCCCCATTGATGGAGCTACACCGTTTATGACAGAACCTTGAACCTTATCTTTATTTTGGTCAAGAAATGAGTACCCGAAAATACCAAATCTATTTTCATTGGCTGCCAGCTTTTCTATAATAAGGTTATCATTCTCCCCAGCCTCTGTAACAGCACCATCTTCTCTAAGTGCAGAACAAAGAGCCTTGTACCCGTCGTCACCCTTTTTAGGCATTTTATAAACTTTCTTGCAGGTATCGTGCATTACCAATTCAACAAAAGCGTCCCTTGTTCCAGAGGAGGGAGGAGGGGCCAAAACGTCTATTTTTACATTTGGCAACGATGGGTTTATGTCACTCCATCTCTTATATCCATTATCGACCATTTTACCGTTGGACATAATTTTTGCAGATACTGCCTTAAATATTTCTTCCTTAGTCAGAGAATATTTTTCGGCTTTATTGCTGTTTGAGAAAGTTATACCATCGAATCCTATCATATATTCGACCGGCGTTATCCCATTTGCAGTACATTTTTCTTTCTCGCTTGATTTCATTGCCCTACTGGCATTTGTTACGTCAGGATGTTCCAGTCCAATACCGGAGCAAAAAAGTTTCGCGCCTCCACCGGTACCCGTTGATTCTATAACAGGTGCTTTAAAATCCGTATTTTTAGCAAATCTCTCTGCGACTATGGTTGAAAAAGGAAATACCGTTGACGAACCAACTATCGATATTTGATCCCCTTCTCTAGCCATTGATTGACTAGTCGTTACAGCAGTTGCCAGTACGGCGCATGCAAGTATTTTAATTATTTTTCTCATTTTGGTTGCTCCATAAATTTTATAAATGCTTTCTAGCTGTGAGGAAAATGCCATTGAAATCTCAATATATTATGTCAGAAATGTAAAAAATTTATGAATGGATAAGGGCCTGAAAAAGCACGTTTTTTCTTCCCTATAGTTTTAAAAATCTATCTCAATATCATGAGGTCTTTTTCATTTTAGGAAGCCATGCTATAAATTTGGAGCCCTTACCAAGTTTTGAGTCAATTTGAAGCTTACCTCTATGTCTTATCAATATATGTTTGACTATAGATAAACCTAGACCAGTGCCCTCCTTTTCAATTTCGGTATTTGAATTAGCTCTATAGAACCTCTCTGTTAGTCGAGACAAATGTTCAGGTGCGATTCCATGGCCGTTATCTTCCACAACCACTCCAAACATATCTTTGTGTTTTTCTTTGGAAATATAAATGTTAACTTTACTTTTTTTCCCAGAGTATTTTATCGCATTCTCAATAAGGTTCGAAAAAAGTTGCCGTAATTGACTAGGATCGCCTAAAAGAGAAGAAAGGTTTTTAGGTATTTTAAATGATAATGAGACATTATTATCTATAGAGAGCGGTTTTAGGGAATTAACTAATTCTTCAATTATATCTTTTACGGAGCATGTCGAAGAAATAGGCTTTAATTCATCGATCTCTAATCTTGATAAGGACATTAAATCACTAATTAGCCTTTCCATCTTTCCCGCCTGCTTATTCATTAGGTCCAAAAAAACCCTTTGCATTTTAACATCTTTCTTAGCGTGTCCTTGAAGTGTTTCGATATAGCCCATTATAGACGTAAGGGGTGTTCGAAGTTCATGACTAGCATTGGCAACAAAATCAGTCCGTACTTTTTCACTTCGTATATGAGTTGATTCGTCGGTAAATTGAATGAAAATATCATTAAAGCTGTTAGGTATCTTGCTGGAAGAAATAAAAAATATATGCGCTTTAAGTTGCCGAAATTGTGGTGTTTCAATTTCAAATGAAAGTGTTTTTTCCTTGTCTTTATGTATAGCATTTTCAACAGCGCTTAAAAAAACAGGAGACCTGAAAACGTTGGAAATGTGCGAACCAATTTGAGAATCTGGTACAATGCTTTTCGCTTCAGCGTTTATAAAAGTTAATCTACCATTGCGATCAATTAAGATATAAGGAGAAGGGAGAATATTCAAAAGCCCCTTAACTACTTGATAGGTAATTTTCGTGTTATAGGTTTCTTGTATTTCCTGTTTTATAGCATCTTGTTTTGGTTCGGTAACTTGATGCTGCCTCAATACTCTGGTTGAATTTTGATACATGTAAAAAATAAGACAACTCATTACTACGGTAACAGGAAAAGACCACAATGGATAATCTAACATAGCGAACATTCCAATAAGGAAAGTCAATATGCAGGAAAATAGAACAAAAGCAGCGGGATTCTCTTTCATTTAAATTCGATCCATTTTAGTTACATGCCCCTATTATGTATTCTTTTTAAGAAAATTCCAGTTCTTGGCTTTCCTTACTCAAGGACCTTATGAAGAAACTTGAAGCCATTAGAAATAGCGTTGTAATGAAAAGACATAGAAACAGACCACCCAACTGAAAGGTTATTCCTGATAATAGTGTCCCGATAAATCTTCCCAAGGCATTTGCGGAATAATAGAAACCAACATTTTCAGACGCATTTTCTTTCTCTGTAAGTTTTAGAATTAGATATGAATGAATGCTTGAATTGATGGCAAAGAAAACACCGAAAATAAATAAAAATGTAACAACTATAACTATGTCAATTAGTGCAACTGATTTATCAAATGTAAGAGAGATAATGCTTAAAACTAGTGTCGGGAAAATTAGCACTATTGACCATCTAAAGGCAATTTTTTCAATTGGTTTTATCGCATTGTGGCGAATAAAGCGTGGAACTCGTGATTGCATAAAACCGTAGAAAACCACCCAAGTCGCTAAAAAACCACCTACCAAAAAAAATCGTGCGTCGCTGCTAACATCACCAAAGTAATTTGTAGAAAAAGCCTCTAATAAAAAAATTGGTACACCAATTACAAACCAAATATCTCTTGC
>CACBNQ010000029.1 GCA_902540655.1 uncultured Alphaproteobacteria bacterium
TGCTCCAATTGTACAAATCGGATCCGATTATTTTGAAGATCTTGATAAAGAATCTTTTGAAAAACTTATCTCTGATGTACAGACTGATAAATCACAAATCCCTGGCTCAAGAATAGGAAGGTTTTCTTCCGAACCTTCAAACATGACAAAAAAATATAGTAGAAAAAAATCGTCAACTGAGAACGCTTCCATTGAAAGATATAGGGGTTGAAATTTGCTTAAAGAAAAAGACAAAATATTTCCAAATATTTATGGTTTTCAAGATCGCTCTTTGAAGGGAGTAATGGCGCGTGGTGGCTGGGTTGATACAAAAGCTATAATAGCAAGGGGTCCTGACGATATAACGAAAACGATACAGAACTCAGGCTTGAGAGGTAGGGGAGGGGCTGGTTTTCCTACAGGTTTAAAATGGTCATTCATGCCAAAAAGTACAGATAAGCCAAAGTATTTAGTTATAAATGCAGATGAGTCCGAACCTGGGACCTGCAAGGATAGGGAAATACTCAGACATGAGCCACATAGCCTCTTGGAAGGCTGTTTGTTAGCAGGAATAGCAATGGGCTGTTCCGCAGCTTATATTTATATAAGAGGTGAGTATGTAAGAGAGAGAGAACAACTTGAGGTTGCTATTGCTGAGGCATATGAAAAAGGTTTTATCGGAAAAAATGCTTGTAAATCTGGAATATCATTTGATGTATACAGTCATCATGGTGCAGGAGCATACATATGTGGTGAAGAGACCGCTCTGTTGGAGTCGTTAGAGGGAAGGAAAGGTATGCCTAGAATGAAACCTCCATTCCCAGCTGGAGCAGGTCTTTATGGGTGTCCCACAACGGTAAACAACGTTGAATCGATTGCTGTTGTTCCAACTATATTAAAAAGAGGAAGTAGCTGGTTTTCTAGCTTAGGTAGAAAAAATAACCATGGAACTAAGCTTTTTGCAATATCTGGACATGTTAATAGTCCTTGTGTTGTTGAAGAAGAAATGTCTATCCCTTTAAGAGATTTAATTGATAAGCATTGTGGAGGAGTAACGGGTGGTTGGGATAATTTAAAAGCTGTAATTCCTGGTGGCGCTTCGGTGCCACTAATTCCTAAATCAGTTTGTGATGATACTCTAATGGACTTTGATTGGCTTAAAGAACAGCGCTCAGGGCTTGGTACAGCAGCAGTTATTGTCATGGACCAGAGCACCGACATTATTAAGGCAATTTGGAGATTGTCAAAGTTTTATAAGCATGAGAGTTGCGGTCAGTGTACGCCTTGCAGGGAGGGTACAGGATGGATGATGAGAATTATGGAAAGACTTGTGAAGGGCAATGCCACTGTTGATGAGATAGATATGTTGATAGAGATTACTAAACAAGTAGAAGGTCATACCATTTGTGCGCTCGGTGATGCGGCAGCTTGGCCAATACAGGGATTAATAAGACATTTTAGAAATGAGATTGAGGATAGAATAATGAACTATTCAACAAGAAAAACTGTTCAAGCCGCAGAGTAGAATAAAGATGACCACAAAAACAATTAAGCTAAACGATACAATTTTAGATTTCGATGAAAACTTAACCATCATTCAGGCTTGTGAGCTATCGGGAATACAAATACCTCGTTTTTGTTATCATGAAAGACTTTCGATAGCAGGCAACTGTAGAATGTGCTTAGTTGAGGTTGTCGGTGGTCCACCTAAGCCCACTGCATCTTGTGCAATGCAGCTAAAAGATTTGAGGCCAGGGCCAAATGGAGAGCCACCTCAAGTTTTAACAAATTCTGAAATGGTAGAAAACGCACGAAAAGGAGTGATGGAATTTCTGTTAATAAATCATCCATTAGATTGCCCCATATGTGATCAGGGCGGTGAGTGCGATCTACAGGACCAAGCGATGTCCTTTGGATTGGGCGAATCTAGATACACTGAAGATAAAAGAACAGTAGAAGATTATGATCTTGGTCCTTTAGTAGAAACACACATGACTCGATGTATATCTTGTACACGCTGCGTTAGGTTTACGACAGAAGTCGCTGGAATTGACCAAATGGGGCAGACAGGTAGAGGAGAAGACTCAGAAATAGTGACATATCTTAGCCATACCTTAGATAGTGAATTACAAGGAAATATTATCGATCTTTGCCCTGTTGGCGCGTTAACGTCTAAACCATATGCTTTCACAGCGCGACCTTGGGAATTACAGAAGACGGATACTATAGATGTAATGGACGGTATTGGGTGTAATATCAGGGTAGATTCGAAAGGGAATAGGGTTATGAGGATAACACCTAGAGAAAATCACCTCGTTAATGAAGAGTGGATATCAGATAAAAGTAGATTTGTCTGGGATGGTGTAAGGGTCCAGCGACTAGATACACCATTAAAAAAAATTGAAGGTAATTTTATTCCAACAAGTTGGGAAGATGCATTATCAATAGCATCTAAGAGGATGAAAAATGGAAATACGACATTTGTGGCTGGAGACCTATTAAATGTGGAAGCTCTGTATACAGCCAGCAAATTAAGTGAGTATATAGGAAGCACAAAAATCCTTGGCGATTTAGATACCACTTTCCCTTTAAATGGACGGTCTGTTTACGTTGGCAATGGAAAAATTGAAGATTTAGATAGTGTAAAGAACATTTTTCTTCTTGGCACTAATCCTAGAAAAGAGGCGTCTGTGGTAAATGCTAGAATTCGGAAGGCTTGGATAAACGGTGCAGATGTATACCGGTTGGGCATTCAAGAAAATTTAACCTATGATGTTAAAGAGCTCGGAATATCTCTTTTCGATCTACAAGATTTTTTAGATAAAATGGCCTCAAAGAAATCTTTTTGGACCAACACGATTTTTTTAGTTGGGTATAGTTTTTTGAACTCCAAAGTAGCAGATACTGCTTTAAACACTATACGATCATACGTAGAAAAGTTTAATTCAAAGTTTCTTGTTCTGCACCAAAACGCAAGCGCGGTAGGATCATTAGATTTGGGTTTTGAAACCGATATTAAAGTTAAACAAGAGTTGAAAAAAGAAACAAAGACAATTTACAACTTAGGTTGTGATACGTTAGAGGTTGATCAAGGAACCTTCGTAATTTATCAGGGCAGTCATGGAGATAAAGGCGCAGGTTCGGCCGACCTTATTTTTCCTTCTGCGTGTTATCTAGAAGAAGATGGTATTTTTGTGAATATGGAGGGAAGAACGCAATATGCAAGAAAAGCAATTCAGCCCCCAGGAAAAGCTAAAGAAAATTGGAGAATACTTCGAGCACTAACAGAAAAGTTAGGCTACATTCCAAATTGGAAAGATCTCAATGGATTAAGAAAAGCTCTATTTGATGAGTTTCCATTAATTTCCATGCCTGGTGAAATAATCGAGGTGCCTTGGATAGCTGTCGAAAAGCAAAAGAAATTAGGTTCAAAAATACCATTACCAGGATATTTAAAGAATTACTATCTCTCTAATAGCATTTGTAGAGCGAGTAAAACGATGGGTAATCTAGCGAGAGCAAGAAGTTCTCTTAATCTTAAAAAGGCAAGTTAAATGTCTTTTTTTGAAACAAATATTGGCATTTTAGCGATAGTGGTAGGTCAATGTTTTTTAGTCATGTTATGTGTATTGGCTAGCTTAGCTTTCATAATGTACGGGGAAAGAAAAGTTTGGGGCCTTTTACAGCTAAGAAGAGGGCCAAATGTCGTTGGGCCTTTTGGAATATTACAGAGTTTTGCTGATTTATTGAAACACGTTTTTAAAGAAATAATAGTGCCAACAAAATCTGATAAAGTAGTTTTTTTCTTGGCCCCTCTTATAAGTTTCGTTTTGGCTCTAATAGCGTGGGTCGTAGTGCCATTTGATGATGGCTGGGTGATCTCGAACATTAATATTGGAATATTATATCTGTTTGCAGTCTCAAGCTTAGAAGTCTATGGAGTAATTATGGGAGGCTGGGCTTCAAATTCTAAATACCCATTTTTAGGAAGCCTTAGGTCAGCATCTCAAATGATATCATACGAAGTCTCTATTGGTTTTATAATTATCGGGGTTATTATTTCAGCGGGATCTCTTAATTTGAGTGAAATTGTTCTGGCTCAGAAAAGTGAATATGGAATATTGAGTTGGTTTTGGCTACCACATCTACCAATGGTCTTCCTTTTTCTTGTGTCAGCTTTGGCTGAAACGAACAGGCCGCCCTTTGATTTACCGGAAGCTGAAGCAGAACTTGTTGCAGGGTACCAAGTCGAATACACATCAACACCCTATCTTCTTTTTATGATTGGTGAACTAAGCGCTGTATTATTGATGACGGCGTTGATTACGATCCTTTTCTTTGGAGGGTGGTTGTCACCAGTACCCTTTTTACCCGATGGCTTTTTCTGGATGTTAAGCAAAATGCTGTTGTTTTTTTTCGTGTTTTCCTTGATTAAGGGTCTCGTGCCAAGATACAGATATGATCAATTAATGAGGTTAGGTTGGAAGGTCATGCTTCCAGTTTCATTAGGGTGGGTAGTTTTTGTATCATTTATGGCCCATTTTAAACTTCTGAATTACGCAAGGTGGTAATTACATGGGATATAAATTGAAATATTTTTTAAAATACATGCTTTGGTTAGACTTCTTTAAAGCAACAGGTCTTGCTTTTAAATATTTTTTTAAGAAAAAGGCCACTATAAATTATCCATACGAAAAGGGGCGTATTTCACCTAGGTTTAGAGGTGAGCATGCTCTCAGAAGGTATGCTAACGGAGAGGAAAGGTGTATCGCATGTAAATTATGTGAGGCTATATGTCCAGCGCAAGCAATAGTTATCGATGCTGAAGTAAGAGAAGATGGATCAAGGAAAACCACACGATATGATATTGATATGACGAAATGTATTTATTGTGGTTTTTGTCAAGAAGCTTGTCCAGTTGACGCAATAGTAGAGGGTCCAAACTTTGAGTTTGCCACTGAGACAAGAGAAGAACTCTTTTATACTAAAGAAAAATTGTTAGAAAATGGAGATAAATGGGAAAATGCAATTTCCGAGAACATTAAGCTTGATGCACCCTATAAATGAGTGAGGTGGATAATTGATAGCTTCATATTTTTTTTATTTCTTTGCTTTCACAGCAATTTTATCTTCATTTCTTGTTATTTTTGCCAATAACCCTGTTCATTCTGTACTATGGCTTATTGTGACTTTTTTCTCGGTGGCAGGTTTTTTCATTCTTGTGGGGGCAGAATTTTTAGCCTTACTTCTTATGATTGTTTATGTTGGAGCACTTGCTGTCTTATTTCTTTTCGTAGTAATGATGCTAAATATTAATTTTGTTGGATTAAGAGCTGGTGTGGCGCAATATCTTCCTTTTGGAATTTTAATTGGATTAGTTATTTTTTTTGAACTAATCTTGGCATTCGTTCCTTGGGATTTTAAGCAACAATCTATTGATAATCTAAGTTCCCCGATAAGCCTATCTGAAGCAAATACTGTAGCACTAGGAAAGGTCGTCTATACGGATTATTTTCTACTTTTTCAGTGTGCAGGGATTATTTTGTTGATTGCGATGATTGGTTCTATAGTGCTCACATTGAGATCCCGACCTGATGTTAAAAGACAAAATGTTACTCAACAAATATTTAGGGATCCCAATTCCTCTATCGAGGTTAAAGATATCAATCCAGGTGAGGGTATATGATGATTCCAATTGAACATTTTCTTATTGTTTCTGCTTCACTATTTGTAATCGGTGTTTTTGGAATTTTTCTTAATAGAAAAAATGTAATAATCATTCTTATGTCCATCGAGCTCATTTTAGCATCTGTGAATATTAATTTTGTTGTTTTTTCTTCGTATCTTGGAGATTTGGTAGGACAAGTTTTTGCTATGTTTATTTTGACCGTTGCTGCCGCGGAAGCGGCAATCGGTCTCGCAATACTTGTTTGTTTTTATAGACTGCGAAATTCGATTTTTATTGAAGATGCGAATACGATGAAGGGATGAATATTGATTGAATTTTTAGTTTTCGGACCTCTGATAGGTTCTCTGATTGCAGGATTTATGCACCGTTCTATAGGTGAAAATGGAGCAACGATTTTAGCTACATCCATAGTTGTAGTAGGAGCTTTTATCAGTTGGTTTCTTTTCCTCGATATACTGCCGGTGGAGAATGCTACTATTGTAGTTTTTGATTGGATAACATCTGGGTCATTGAACTCCCAATGGGCTTTAAAAGTCGATAGTTTAGTCAAAGTAATGTTTGTTGTGGTTCTAACTGTATCCTCCTTAGTACATTTGTATTCGCTGGGATACATGCGCCACGATCACAATTGGAAATCAGAGGAACAGTACAAGGCTAGATTTTTTTCTTATTTATCATTTTTTACTTTTGCTATGTTGGTTCTTGTTAGTGCAGACAACTTATTACAATTGTTTTTTGGTTGGGAGGGAGTTGGAGTAGCCTCATATCTGTTAATTGGCTTCTATTTTAAAAAACCAAGTGCAAATAATGCAGCAATGAAAGCATTTATTGTTAACAGAGTTGGAGATTTTGGTTTTTTAATCGGTATATTTCTCATATTTTTATATTCTGGCTCTATCAATTTTTTAGAGATTTTCAGTTTTTTTTCTGATGATAATCAAATTAAATTGTTCGGTTTTAAAGTTGAAGAGGTAATATGTTTTTTTCTCTTTGTCGGTGCGATGGGTAAGTCGGCTCAAATTTTTTTGCACACATGGCTTCCCGATGCAATGGAAGGTCCTACACCAGTTTCTGCTCTTATCCATGCTGCAACCATGGTTACCGCGGGTGTGTTTTTGACGTGTAGATTTTCTCCACTCTTCGAAGCTGCTCCTCAAGTATCGACTTTAGTGTTGCTAGTGGGTGTTTTAACAGCTTTTTTTGCAGCCACCACAGCTTTGGTACAAAATGATATAAAAAGAATAATTGCATATTCAACTTGTTCTCAGCTTGGTTACATGTTTGCTGCTGTGGGGGCTGGTTTTTACCAAGCAGCGATGTTTCATCTTTTCACCCACGCATTTTTTAAGGCTTTATTGTTTCTTGGAGCTGGCTCAGTAATACACGCTATGCATCATGAGCAGGATATTAGACGCTTTGGAGGATTGCGAGCAAAGTTGCCAGTTACATTTTTTACAATGACCATTGGTACTTTAGCTATAACAGGAGTTGGTATTCCTCTAAGTTACTATGGGTTAGGTTTTAATTTTGGGCTGTCTGGCTTTGTGTCTAAAGATATCATTATAGAAGGCGTTTTTGCCTCAAAAAATAGCTATTCCTACCATGCTTTCATTTTTTTAATTTTTTCTGCTCTTTTAACTAGTTTCTATAGCTGGAGATTGGTATTGCTAACTTTTTTTGGATCATTTAGAGGAAAGATAGATGACTTCAATCATTGTCATGAACCCGAAAAGACAATGCTAATACCTTTGGTTCTTTTGTCTATAGGTGCGGTATTTTTTGGTTCTTTTTTCGAACTTGATTTTACAAGTGCAAAATACCAAATTTTTTCAGACTCTATCTTTTTATCAAAAGAAAACACTATCCTAAAAGACTTTCACTATGTTCCTGCAATAGTGAAAATAGCACCTTTTTTTGCGATGCTTATCGGTTTGTCATTAGCGATCTATTTTTATATAATCAATCCCGATGTTCCAAGAGCATTGGCAAATCAGCAGCCCATCTTATATAAGTTTTTTCTTAATAAGTGGTATTTTGATGAACTGTATAACATTATATTTGTTAGCTCAGCAAAAAAAATGGGCAATTTTTTCTGGAGAGTAGGAGATGTAAAAGTTATTAATGGTTCGATTCATGGTATAGGCTTGTCCATCATACCATACCTAGTGACTGTTGCTAGCCGGCTTCAATCTGGATTTGTTTTCCACTATGCTCTTGTCATGATTATCGGTTTCACTGCTATTATGACCTTTTTTATTATCTCTTTTTACAGTTTATAAATGAACTATATATTATCCCTAATTACTTTCTTGCCATTGCTGGGAGCGGTTATAATAGGTTTATTTGTTCAAGGTTCGGATGCTCAGTCGTCTGAAAATGCAAAAAGAGTGAGTTTAGTAACTTCAATTATAGTGTTTCTGTTAAGTTTAGTAATGTTTAGTGAGTTTGATAAAAATTCCTCGGACTTTCAATTTGTTGAAGAATTTTTATGGCTTGGCTTCTTTAATTATAAACTTGGTGTAGATGGAATTTCAGTAATATTAATTTTGTTAACAACTGGTATGATGCCTTTGGTTTTTCTTTCTAGTTGGACAACCAACAAAAGAGTCAAAGAATATTTAATTTCTTTTTTAATCTTGGAAACATTGATGGTCGGTGTTTTCGTTTCTTTGGATATTTTCTTATTTTATGTTTTTTTCGAAGCTGGGTTAATCCCGATGTTTCTCATTATTGGGATATGGGGTGGTAAGGAACGGGTTTTCGCATCATTTAAATTCTTCCTATATACTCTCTTAGGATCAATTTTGATGCTTATCGCAATGATTATTATGTGGGATGTTTCTGGAACAACTGATATTACAAAGCTTTTAAATTATGAATTTGAAAGTGAACCATTTTATATCTTAGGGGTTTATATTCCCTCAGGGATACAAACTCTTTTATGGTTGGGATTTTTTGCGTCTTTTGCGGTAAAGCTTCCAATGTTTCCAGTGCATACTTGGCTGCCTGATGCCCACGTTCAGGCCCCGACTAGCGGGTCAGTATTATTAGCTGCTATATTGCTTAAAATGGGGGGGTATGGCTTTATCAGGTTTAGTATTCCGATGTTCTATGATGCATCATTATACTTTCAGAGCTTCATTTTTATTCTATCTGTAATTGCTATAATTTATACATCCCTAGTTGCATTGGTTCAAACAGATATGAAAAAATTGATTGCTTATTCATCGGTAGCTCATATGGGTTTTGTAACCATTGGTCTGTTCTCATTAAACCAACAAGGAATCGACGGGGCCATATTCCAAATGGTTAGTCATGGCTTTATTTCTGCAGCATTATTTCTTGTGGTGGGTGTAGTCTATGAAAGAACTCATACAAGGGAAATTCTAGCTTTTGGTGGCCTTATAAAAAGAATGCCAAATTATGCAATGGTGTTTATGGTTCTGACTTTAGCTAATGTTGGACTACCAGGAACATCTGGTTTTATTGGCGAATTCCTTTCCCTTGTTGGTGTTTTTCAGGTTGAGCCCCTCTACGCGATTCTTGGTGCTCTCGGAGTGATACTGTCCGCCTGCTATGGTCTTCTGTTATATAAAAAGGTCATATTAGGAGAACTTATAAAAGAAAATTTAAAAAGAATAAATGATATCTCTTTAAGAGAAAAATTTTGCCTTTACCCTTTAGTTTTGTTAATCATATTTTTTGGTATTTATCCGAAACCTATTTTAGAGACCTACAGTACAACCGTTGCTGACTACTTAAAAATGTTGAATTGATCTTAAATGTCTGAGAATTTAAAATATTTAACCCCCGAATTATTTCTTGTGATATTCAACTTGAGTTTTTTGTGTGTGATGCTGTTTGTTAAATCGCCCATGGTTATGTCAAATGGCAACAAGATATCGGCTCTAGTATTAATAATAACTGCTGTGCTTGTTTACTTTAACCCCGTTAAAGCTGATCCCATTATTAAGGGGTTTTATACCAGCAATGAATTCACTGCGTTTTTCAAAATGTTAATACTCTTTTTGTCGTCTGTAATCCTTTATTTAAGCGATTCTTATTTAAAAAAAAATGACTTATTAAAATATGAGTTTCCAATTCTAATTAATTTTTCTGTTTTTGGAATGCTAGTTGTTATTTCTTCAAATGATTTAATGGCATTATACCTAGGTATAGAAATCCAGTCTCTTTCACTGTATATAATCGCAGCTTATCGAAGAGATAACTTGAAATCGACAGAGGCTGGACTTAAATATTTTATTCTAGGAGCGCTATCATCGGGATTACTATTGTATGGTATTTCACTGGTATATGGCACCACGGGGTCAACACAATTTCATACAATTTATTCAGCAATAATGTACACAGATAGAACGCTCGGCTTGCAAGTCGGTATGGTATTTCTGTTGTCGGCAATTGCTTTTAAGTTTGCTGCTTTCCCTTTTCACATGTGGACACCCGATGTTTATGATGGGTCTCCCACTCCTGTAACAGCCTTTATGGCTATTGTTCCAAAATTAGCTATTGGGGCTATATTAGCTAAAGTTTTATTTGATGTTTTTGGAGGTATATCAGATAAGTGGCAGATGGTTCTTGTCTTTCTTTCAGGAGGTTCAATGATCATTGGTTCTTTTGGAGCTATCGCTCAGAGTAATATTAAAAGAATATTGGGATATTCCTCGATAGGTCATGTTGGGTTTGCATTAATGGGTTTGGCGGCGGTATCGCCTGAAGGATTAAGTGGATTCATAATTTATTTGTTTCTCTATTCAATAATGATGTTAGGAATTTTTGCTTTTATATTAAATATGGAAAAAGATGGGGTGCTCGTCACCGATATATATTTGCTAGCAAAGTATTCAGAAAATAATCCTGCTACTTCATTTGCGTTTTCTTTAATTCTGTTTTCTCTCGCGGGTATTCCACCCTTGGCTGGATTTATTTGTAAACTTTATGTGATGATGGCAATAATTAACTCTGGTCTCGTATATCTCGCATTAGTTGGGGCTATTGTGTCAGTGATTGGAGCATTTTATTATCTAAGGATCGTGTACATTGTCTATTTTTCTGAGTCTGACGATAAGATCGATGCATACATACCCGCTGGTCATTTATTTGTTCTTTTTCTTTCCTCAACTGCTATTGTTGTCGGTACTTATAATTTGTTGGGAATAGAGCCTTTAACGCGTGCAGCAGCAGAAAGCTTACTTTATTAAGATGTATAATGAACCATTTTTTAGATAGTGATATCATCTGGTTGGACTCAGTTGATAGTACCAATGAAGAAATTAAAAGAAGAATTTTAGAATTTACCAAGCCTACTTGGATAATTGCTAACGAACAAAGTAATGGAAAGGGAAGAAATGGAAATACCTGGTTCAGTAATTATGGGAACTTTTCTGGGTCCATAATATTTTTTCCAACTGTTGAAAATACTTATTTCCACCTTTATGGTTTTTTAGTAGGTGTTGCTCTTTACGACACAGTAAAAAAGATCGTTGCAAATGGTGTTGATATCCGGTTGAAGTGGCCAAACGATCTTATGATCGAAAATTGTAAGGTTGCAGGTATTTTACTTGAAAGTGTTCAAAAATCCGTTTGCCACAAAAGTGGGTTGATAGTTGGTGTAGGTGTGAATTTAAATTCATCTCCACGATTAGAATCTAATTCGAAAAAACATTATAAGACCGAATGTCTTACAAGTTATACAGATAATAAAATTAATCAGTCAACATTTTTTAGTGGATTTAATGATCAATTAATAAAGTTAGGATCAAAAATTCCTGAAAAAAAATTATGCTCAGTTTTAAAGCTTTGGCAAGCTAGGAGCTACGATAAGGGATCCCAGGTCCAAATTACCGATAGCAAAGGAAAAATTAATAGCGGATCTTTTCTTGGGTTAGATGAAATTGGAGGACTAATACTTGATGAAAATACTGGCGTTAAAAAAATATATTCTGGAGATGTTTACTTTGGGAGTTGAGTTATGCTTTTGGCAGTAGATGTTGGAAACAGTAATTCTGTATTTTCAGTTTCAAAAGAAAAAAAAATATTATCTGAATGGAGGTGCTCTACTGATGGCAATATGACTGCAGATCAGTACTTTACATGGTTACAACAATTATTCAGTATCTCCAATATTAATTATAAAGATATTAATAAAGTTATAGTTTCCTCCGTTGTCCCTGACTCAATCTTCAATTTAAAAGTATTGGCTAAAACATACTTCAATTGCGAGCCACTAATTGTTGGGTCAGATAATTGTAAAGTTCCAATATCTGTAGACGTTGAAAATGGTGTGAATGTTGGCGCTGATAGATTGGTAAATGCCATAGCGGCTTATCAAATTATAGGCGGTGATACTATAATTGTGGATTTTGGAACCGCAACGACATTCGATGTGATCAATGGTTCGGGAAGCTATATAGGTGGAGTGATTGCGCCCGGCGTTGCACTATCTACAAAAGCTTTGCATGAAGCTGCGGCAGCCCTTCCACACGTAGAAGTAAAACGTCCGCCTAATGTTGTGGGAAGAAATACAATTACTTGTATGCAATCAGGGATCTACTGGGGATATCTCAGTTTAGTTGATGGTATAATTTTAAAGATCAAAAAAGAAAAAAAAATTAGTAATGTTATTGCTACAGGAGGTTTAGCTAATGTTTTTTCTCGCGATACAAGTATATTTGACAAAATCGACTTAAGACTTACCATCAAGGGGTTAGTGTATATCTCTAGTTTCAATGAGGATTAATAATTTTGAAAGATAATAGCTTAATTTATTCACCTATAGGCGGTGCTAGTGAAATTGGTATGAATATGTATGCTTATGGTTTTAAGAACCAGAATGAAGTGAGTTATATTTTGGTCGACGCTGGCGTTTCATTTCCTAAAATGGATACAGAACCGGGAGTGGATTTAATCTTTCCAAACCCTAAACTTATACTAGACAATCTAAAAAATTTAGAAGGAATTTTTATTACTCACGCCCATGAGGACCATTTGGGTGCCATTGGATTTATTGCTTCAAAAATAGATTGCAAAATATATTGTCGGAAATTCACGTCAGAAATTGTAAAAGATAAATTAAGGAAAGTAAATGTAAGCGATAGGCGAGTGGTAACGGTTAAGGAGTGGCCCTCTGAAGTTAGACTTAAAAATGCAACAGTAACTTTTTTCCCTACAACGCATTCTGTTCCAGAAGCATCATTTCTGATAATAAAGAGCAGTTTTGGCGTTGTTCTTCATACTGGCGATTTTAAAATAGACAAAAATCCAATTTTGGAAAGTTCTATTAATTACGACAATCTAATAAAAGCAATTGGAGGCAAGCCTTCTCTGTGTGTGGTAGATTCAACAAATATGCTTAATGAAAATAAAGGAAAGTCCGAATCTTTACTGCGAGAACCAATTGCTAAAATTATAAAAGAGAGTAAAGGCAGAGTAATATTTACATCTTTTGCATCAAATCTCGGTAGATTAAAAATAATAGCTGAAGCAGGCAAGAAATCAGGTAGGTCAATAGCAGTTTTTGGACGAGCTATGAATAATATGATCAGTAAAGCAATGGAGACAAGCATATTTACTGATTTTCCAACATTGATTGACCCTAGAAAAGCGCACTTAGTTCCTCGGGAAAACTTATTGGTTATTGCAACAGGTTCTCAGGGTGAAATTAGGGCAGCTTCTGCACAATTATCCCGTGGCAAATATATGGGTTTGGAAATAGAGGATGGTGATACATTCATATTTTCTTCCAAAACTATACCCGGAAATGAAATTTCAGTTAATAGGGTAATTAACAACCTTTCCGACAAAGGGGTACTGGTGAAGTATAGCGATGATAGGGAGTTCCATGTGAGCGGGCATACTAATATACCAGAAATGATGGACTTTTATAAAAAAGTTAAACCATCGCTTGTAGTTCCGATGCACGGAGAGATAAGGCATTTGATAGGCCATAAAAGAGTCCTTGCAGGAAAAAAAATAAGAGCTGAAATAGTCAGAAATGGCGAGATTATTGAAATTGATAAAGATCTAAAAATAAAAAAAGACTCTACAAACAGACCCGAGAAGTTGTTTGTAGATGGAAAAATAATTGCAAAGTCTGATAACATTGCGTTTAAAGAAAGAATTAGAATGTCTTCACAAGGATTACTTGTTTTGCAACTAGCGTATAAAAAATCTAAGAAAAAACTAAGCGTTCAATTTTCTTCTTTTGGCCTTCCGAGATTTGAAGATTATTTAGATGAATTAAAAACAAGTGCCGAAAAATTTTTAAATAATATGGCAAAGAAAAAAAGCAGTTATGACTTGGATGAATTAGAGCGGTTTGTGAAAGAAAGTATCTACTCACTAAGCGGAAAAAAACCAATAATAAAGATAACGGAAATGGATTTATAAAACCCACTTGCTGCAAAAAAATATGGTAAATTTTTCTTTAATTGGTATTAACTGTGTTGAAGGTATTAGTAGGAATTTAAATTGCAAAAGGAAAATAGTGGACTACACGAACTTGAGGTCTTAAAGGTACATCACTGGACGTCTTCGACTTTCTCTTTCTCTTGTAACAGGCCAGACAATTTTAGGTTTAGATCTGGTGAGTTTGTTATGATCGGATTAAATATATGTGACAAACCTGTACTCAGAGCATACTCAATAGCTTCTCCTAATTGGCATCACGAGTTTGAGTTCTACTCAATAAAAGTAGAGGACGGACCTTTGACATCAAAACTTCAGCAATTGAAAGAAGGTGATAAAATAATTTTTAGAAAGAAGCCTGTCGGAACCCTTGTAAATGATGCTTTGTTGAATGGAAAAAGACTATTTCTTTTCTCTACTGGGACTGGAATAGCACCCTTTACAAGCATCATTCGTGATCCCGAAACGTACGAAAAGTTTAATGAAGTGATACTTTTTCAAACTTGTCGTTATAGTAATGAACTTGAATTTGGAAAACATACCATTGAAGCAATTTTTAAAGATGAGCTGTTGTCAGAAATTGTGACAGATAGGCTGAGGTTCTTTCCCACAACTACTAGAGAGCCTAGTAAATATTTTGGTAGAGTCACAGATTGGCTAAAATCAAAACGATTTTTAAAAGAAACTGGCAGTGATTTAAGTCCGTTTGAAGATAGGGTTATGATATGTGGTAGCATTGCAATGCTTAATGAATTTAAAGACATTTGTTTGGAAAAAGGTTTTAAAGAGGGATCTAATTCTTCTCCTGGTGAGTTTGTGATTGAAAAAGCTTTCGTTGACTAGATAATAATTTAAAAGTATTCGATCTAACGTATTATCAAATTAATTTTTTAAGGGAGAGTAAGTATCAAGGAAGATAACCAAATTCTGAAGCTTGAAGCAATTTCTAAATCATTCAATCAGCAAAAGGTTTTAGATAATTTTAGTCTTAAAATAGAAAAGGGTGAACGGATGGGTCTTCTTGGACCATCGGGATGTGGGAAAACAACTGCTTTAAGATTAATAGCAGGTTTGGAGGTTCCTGATAAAGGGAAAATTATTATAAATAACTGTTTGGTTTCGACTGACAAAAATATTCTTAAAGAAACGCCAGAGAGAGGTATTGGAATCGTATTCCAAGATCTTTCACTTTTCCCGCACTTAAATATATTTGAAAATGTAAGTTACGCTTTGCATGAATTTGGTAGTGAAAAGATGAAAGAGAGAGCCGATTACCTTCTTGATTGCGTAGGAATGCTTCCTTTCAGAGAAAAATACCCTCATATGATCTCTGGTGGAGAACAGCAGAGAGTTGCTATAGCACGAGCATTAGCACCAAGTCCCAAACTAATGCTAATGGATGAGCCTTTTACTAGTTTGGACAATAGGTTAAGAGATGAAATACGGGATCTTACCTTAGCTTTGCTTAGTGAAGAAGGTACATCAGTTATTATAGTCACCCATGACCCTGAGGAAGCCATGAAAGTCTCGGACAGTATCGCTTTGATGCGAGAGGGCTCTATAGTTCAGAAGGGAGCTCCTTATAATGTTTACAATAAACCAATAGACAGCAAAGCGGCAAAATTTCTATCAAATTACAATAAAATTCAAGGAAAAGTAAATAACTCGCAGACCGAAACTCCATTCGGGTTATTCATGACTCCTGGTTTGCAAAATGGTCTGACCGTTGAGATAATTATACGTCCTCAACATCTAAAAATTGACTTTGATAGAAATGGAAAAGGCCCAAATCCTACCAGTGAACATGGGGTTGCAGCTAGAGGTGAAGTAGTTCGGTCAAGATTTCTAGGTAAGGAAAGTCTCGTGGAATTGAAAATGGAATTTGATCAATCTATTCTAAAAGCTTCTGTCCCAGGTGTTTTTCTACCACCTTCCGGAATTAATTTGTGGATTTCAGTTAGAAGAGATCGCTGTTTTGTTTTTGTGAAAGATTAAAAATTTAAGTGATAAATATTATTTTTCTGTTAATTTATTCTATAAAAGCTTAGAGATAAAAATTATTTGGAGATAATAAATGTTTAATCAAATTGGATTACCGGGCATTATTTTAATTGCAGTTGTCGTTCTTATCTTATTTGGGAGAGGTAAGATTTCTTCACTTATGGGCGAAGTTGGAAAAGGTATAACTAGTTTTAAAAAGGGTATAAGTGAGGGCAAACAGGAATTAGACAAGGCTCAGGAAGAAGTTTCAGAAAAAGCAAAAGATATAACTCCTGAAAAAGATAAGGGATAAAAATAATTATGTTTGATTTGGGTTGGCAAGAGATTTTTATTATTGGAACAGTCACATTAATAGTTGTTGGTCCAAAGGACTTGCCAAAATTATTAAATAAAGTAGGAAAAGTTTTCGGCAAAATAAAGCAAGTATCAAGAGAGTTTTATGATCAAATAAATGACACTGCCGAAATTGAGGAGCTTAATAATTTGAAAAACAATTTAAATGAGCATTATGATTTAAAAAGTTACATTAAAGAGCCTAACAAAGGCGCTGGAGTTAAAAAAAGTAGTAAGGTTAAATTAAAAAAAAGTAACCGATAAATTTTTAAAAAACTAAATGGTTGCTTGAATATCGACAAAAATTAATGAAAAAAGAGCAAAAAAAACAGGATGAAATAGAGTCATCTAACGCTCCTCTGATAGAGCATCTTACGGAATTGAGAACTCGTCTCATTTTGTCTGTACTCGCATTCCTCATTTGCATGGTTTGCGTATTCCCATTTTCGAAGTATATATTCAATTTTTTAGCGATGCCGATAACAGAGCTACTGGCAGTAAAAAATGGAGCTAACGACTTAATCTTTACAGGTCTTCAACAAGGTTTTATGGTCAACGTTAAAATCTCTTTTTTTGGAGGTTTCATCGTCTCGTTTCCTTTTGTTGGATTTCAAATTTGGCGTTTTATTGCACCAGGCTTATACAAAAAAGAAAAATTGGCTTTTTTGCCCTTTTTAATTGCCTCTCCTCTATTATTCATCATCGGGGCGACTTTCGCCTACTATGTTGTTCTCCCACTCGCATTCAACTTCTTCTTAAGTTTTCAAAATTCATCAGATTTAAACAATCTGGTGGGGATCAAGTATCTCGGTACGATAAATGAGTATCTTAGTCTCACTATGAGGTTCATATTAGCATTTGGCATATGTTTTCAATTGCCAGTGTTATTAACTTTAATGGGTAAAGCAGGTTTAGTATCCTCTGTCTCATTAATCAGAATTAGAAAATATGCAGTAGTTTCCATATTAGTTATAGCTGCCATTGTTACGCCTCCCGATGTTATAACACAAATTATTTTATTTTCTGTGGTGTATTCGTTGTATGAGATATCCATATTACTGGTAAAGTTGGTGGAAAAGAAAAAAGAGGAAGCTCTTCAGCAAATGGATGAAAATATATAAAAACTAATATATGGAAGAATATCTTAAAAGAATAGCGGAAGCTCTGGAAAGAGCATTTCCCTTAGATCCTGATACAGCATTCTTTGAAAAAGCGGATGCATTCATATGGGAACCTAACCGCAACCATTTTTCAGAGGTTAGTAGTATTTCGACCATAGATATCTCCCTATTAAAAGGAATGGATAAAGAAATTGAGCAGGTAAGACTCAATACAAAAGCATTTGCCGATGGAAACTTAGCTAATAATGTTTTAGTATGGGGAGCTAGGGGCATGGGTAAATCAACTTTAATTAAATCTGTTGTTAAAGCGACTAGTTATAAAAATAACAATTTAAAGATTATTGAAGTTGCTAGGGATGACATAGGACAAATGTTTAGTTTATTAAAAACTATTAAGAACCTTGATAAAAAATTTATTATTTTTTGTGATGACATTTCATTTGATGATAATGAAACAAGTTATAAATCATTGAAATCTTTACTAGATGGTGGATTGATCGGTGGAGCTCAGAATGTCTTGGTATATGCCACATCTAACAGAAGGCATCTATTGAGTAGGAAAGTAGGAAACGCTGATAATTATATGAGGTGGGAAGAAGAGCTTGATGAAAGAATTTCCATTTCCGATAGGTTTGGTATTTCAATAGGTTTTTATGAATGTGATCAAAATCTTTACTTGGAAATAGTAAGGTCTTATGCCAAATCGTTTGGTATTAATATCGAAACAGAAGAATTGGATAAAAGAGCACTACAATGGCAAGTTCAAAGAGGTAGTAGGTCAGGTCGAGTTGCAAAACAATTTGTAGTATCTTTGTTGAGTAGTTATCAGTAGTCTTTTTTACTCAAAGTAGTTTTCTGGGTTAACACTTTGTGTTCCTTTTCTGAGCTCAAAATGAAGTATAGTCTGATTTTTGCCGTCGTTTGTTTTTTCTGCCATTGATCCAATTTTTTGGCCTTTATTAACAACTTCATTTTTTTTTACTAATACTTTTGCAACTCTACCATATATGCTGATTAAGTTATTTTTATGCCTTATCAATACAATTTTCCCAAAGTTTTCAGTGTTATCTGTTATTAAAGCAACATTGCCTGAGGAAGCGGCAAAAACAGAAGATCCTGGAGAAACTTGGAAATCAATGCCTTGATTTTTTTGTTTCTCATCATTAGGGTTATAGCTGCGTATTATTTTTCCTTTTACTGGCATAACAAAAGTATTTTTTGTGCTAACTGTATTCTGTTTCTCTGATAAGGGTACAGAATTATTTTTTTGAGTATCTACCAGTTTTTTGCTGGGTGTCTTTACCTTTTTCTTCGGAAGACTTACTTTATTCTGCGTAATTGGAATAATAATACTTTGTCCCAGGTAAATAGTAAATTCTGCGTCTAACTTGTTTAATTTAGCTAAAGACGTCACTGAAACATTATATAATCGGGCTATGGAATAAATTGTTTCTCCTGTTTCAACAGTATGCTTAACATAGCCTTTTGTTGGCACAGTAACTTGTTTTTTTTCCTTCGCTCTCTCCAATACGTTTTTAGTATTTTTTTGAGACCAAGCAGTTTTGTTTGTATTCTTTATTGGATTAATTTTTTTATTTAATGCTAACAATTCTCCTTGTCTTGGACGATATGACTCTACTAACCCATTAAATAGAGAAAATTTTCTTGGGTCTAAGTCTAACCTCTTAGCGATATCTAAAACTGTTTCATTACCATTTGCTACCACGACTTGATATTTATCATAAGAGATAATACCTCTAACATCTGGGCGCGGCTTTGAATCAAAAAGTATTGGCTCAACGCCTAAATTAGACTTTTGCATATGCTCTTGGGTTTGGCAATTAACTAAAATTGGCAAAACTAAGAGTAAAATGATCGCATTCTTTTTTTTCATAAAAAATAAACCCAGGTTTTAAATATTTACTAACCCTTCTTTCATTTGTACGAACCTTACACTCATTAGCTCTTTAATGTCCAAGCCTTTTTCAGTTTTAACTACTTTCAATAGTGATTGTTTCTGGTTTGGTAGTCCAACAGGGACAATCATTATACCTCCAATCTTTAGTTGATTTACAACAA
>CACBNQ010000030.1 GCA_902540655.1 uncultured Alphaproteobacteria bacterium
GATGCTTAGCATAAACACGAATGCAGGGGCACTACTCGCGGCAAACGCAGCTAAACAAGCTGCTAGCATGATGGACGAAGCTATGACTCGGCTTTCAACTGGTAAGCGTCTTAATAGTGCCGCCGATGATCCCGCTGCAATGCAAGTAGCTGTTAGAATGGCCGCCGAAATCAACGGATTAGAAAGATCTCTAAAAAATGCTAATGATGCGCAAGCTGTTGTTGATACTGCGGAGGGAGCTCTATCGGAAGTTCACACTCTTTTGCTCAGAATGAGAGAACTTGCGGTATCTGGTTCCAGTGAAACCCACAGTTCAGCTGACAGGTCAGCGCTAGACACTGAAGTAACAGCACTCGAAACGGAGATAACTAGGCTCGGATCTTCGACAACCTGGGGCGGTGTTAATCTTTTAAACGGAACATATTCCACTAATAATCCAATAAAATTTCAACTGGGGCCCAGAGCTGGCGACAGTATTACTGTCACGCTGGGCTTTGTGCATGCCACAAACACTGCCAATGCTCAAGGCACGTTAGGTCTTACGGGCGACGTTACCACCATTGACAATGCTTCCAATTACATAGCGATTATCGATAGTGCTGTTTCTATTATTTCAGCTAGAAGAGGCGCTTTGGGAGCGGTATCAAACAGGCTAAATAGTTCTATTTCCAATTTACAAAATATGAAGACCAATCTACAGAAGGCAAAAGGTCAAGTTGAAGACGCTGATTTTGCGGCTGAAACGGCAAAGTTGGCGCGCGCTCAGATATTAATGCAAGCCGCAACAGCGATGTTGGCTCAGGCGAACGCGTCAAAAAATCAAACGCTCAAATTAATAACGGGTTAGAAAGTTTGAGATAGAGGTTCAATACGAAGAACCTCATAGTTATGTTTAACGAGTAATTGAGTTCACGACATTTATTTTAGAAAATGGTGTTGCGCTTCTCCATTCCATAAACATCTGCACCACCATTTTTTAAAATAAATGTAATTAAAATCAATGAAGAAGGTGTAATGATGAAAAATTCTAATGAAGATAAAAAATTCAACTTTTCTGTTGGGGACCTAAAGAGGCAGGTTTTCTTGGAGGCAGCTGCTACTGCGATGCTGGCTAATTTGAATCTAAGGAAACAAAAGTCTTAATGACTTACACTTGTAACCGGGTTGCTTCAACAACCTAAGTTTACCTTTACTATGAAAATTTGCTTACGTTTATCCTTGACCTTGAACAAAGCAAATTTTCGTACTCGTTACTCATCTAGGTTCTCCAATTACCTGAGCAAATCTAGAACTGATTGCATCGATTGGTTCGCCTGAGCCAGCATCGCGGTAGCAGCTTGTTGAAGGACTTGGCTTTTTGAGAGATTTACTGACTCCTCAGCCATATCTGCGTCTTCAATTCGTCCCCGCGAAACAGTCGTATTAACTACGATGTTTGAAAGGTTATCAATTGTATGTTCCATTCTGTTCATGGTTGCCCCAAGATCACCTCTTTCGGCATCAACTTTCCTTAAAGCACCATCAACAGCAGACATCATTCTCTGTGCGTTTCTAACACTTAACACATCCATATCTGAAATTTTCCGCAAACTTGCCGACTCAGGATCGTCTCTAAATAGACTCTCGTCATCTTGAGGCGTTATTGTAAAAACATTTGGTGACTCAAAAACTACTTGCCCAGTGAGCCGTACCGAGTTTAGTGGAGGTGGGTTATTTGCACTATCAGTAGCGGACAGTTCTTTATCAAATAATGTAACTGGAGTCCCCTTAACATTTTCATCTCTATCTAGTGTTTGGATATTTAGTGCTTTCTCTACTTTAGTAAAAGAAACAGTTTGAGTATTGTTACTAGTTGCAAAATTGACCGCTGTTGCTGTTCCATTTGCATCGTAGGTGGCAAGTTTAAAAGTATCTGTGGTTGCGTCTGTCACTACATAGTGATTCCCTGCAATTATACCCGTCATTTGCTCCGCATGATCAATTGAAGCTTTTACCACATCACCATTTGAAAAGCCATGGGTAGTTATCTCAATCACATCTGTTGCGTGAACGATCTTGGTTCCAGCTGCGCTCTTAGCACTGTTGTATACTGTCCGCGTTTGACTGGGTAAATCGAACTTATCAATTAAAATATCGTAACCGTCAGGGCTTGTAAGATCTATGTAAGAGCCATCTGAAGAGAGTCGTGCGTTAATGCCCGTATCGCCAGAAAACCCATTGATCTTATCTCTTAGATCAGCGAGATCAGAAGACGCAGAATTATTGCCTGTCCCAAACTTTACACTTGCTGTTATGGGAACAGCTGTCGTATTCATTCCATATAAGTCAAAAGAAATCACGGTAAAACCGTCAGTTGAATCATCGGGAGAAAGAGAAAGTCGGGCATGCGTTGAAGCAGATGCTACAACCCCTGTTTTGCTTTCTTTGGAGTTTACAGCAACAGCAATATCGCGAGCAGACGCTCCATTTTTAAATCTTGTTGTTTCCTTTCCGACATAGCCGTAAATTTCTAGTTCTTCGGCCCCAAGCACTTCAGAAGGTGCCGCCGTTCCGCCCACTATTCCAACAGAAGGAGCATTTCCTAAACTATTGAGGAAAAATCTAGATCCCGTTCCATCTCCTCTACTTCCATCTCCATATGTTATGGCTTGCGAATCCACATCTGTTAGAACAAATGTTTTAGAATTTCCTGTGGAGGCTCCGACTCTGTATGTTCTTCCAGACTCAAGTCCGACAATTTGTTCTGTTTCATCACCACTGTGCACATATGTGACGAAGTCTCCTTCTGCAAAGCCGTGGTCTGTGGTCACGGTAATCGCTGCTCCAGCAGCTGCAGTTTCAGTTGACGCAACTTCAACAGATTTCTCCATCTGGGAAGACATATTCCACATACCAATTTTATTTGGTCGAATGTCTTCGATACTCAGAGAATGGGTGTGTTGGGGCGATTCGTCAAAACTTATCTCGAACTCTGTATCTTGGAACGTTCCATTCAATAGTTTGGTTGTATTAAAAGTTGTGGTCTCCCCAATACGAATAAGTTCTTTCTTCAAGGAAACAATTTCCTGGTTCAGTGACACTCTGTCGGCTCCACTATAAGATCCGTTGGCGGCTTGAACAGCTAATTCTCTCATGCGTTGGAGAACTTCGGATACCTCATGAAGCGCACCCTCGGCAACCTGAGACATTGATATAGCATCACCAGCATTCCGGATAGCGACATTCATCCCCGCAATTTGCGATGACATTCTATTTACGATGGCAGCCCCTGCCGCATCATCTCCAGCACTATTTAAACGCTTGCCAGAAGACAGTCTTTCTGTTGCCTTAGCAAATCCGTCTTCATTCAGTCTCAAATTATGCAGAGACTTTAATGCTGCAATGTTAGATCCTATCGTACTCATTTCGTTCTACCTGTTTTTTTTTTGACATGTTTATAATGCATTTACTATGCCAACTCTTTACTTATCTTAGAAAATCGAAAAGACTTTGTTGTCCAATTCTTACAAATGCTGCTTGAGCTGCATCTCTATTAACGATTGTTGCCTGTAAATCTGTTACCAGTTTTGTTAAATCGGCATCCCCAAGTTCTGATACCTCTGCTGTAACAATAGTTAGACGTTCGCCAAGAAAATTGAGTTGTTGATCCGTTTTTCTGGTTTGTGCACCAATAAAAGCCAGTTGATTACTTATGTGATTGATTGATTTCTTTATATCACCCACGGAAGTTGACATTACTTGATCTTGATCAACAATCTGCCTCGGATGACCAATCTTATTCCCCTCACCATCAATACTTTCCATCTGAAAATAAAATTCTGGCTCTGTTGTCGCCCCGTCAACACCCTCTATATTGAGATTAGATATAGTTATTGTTCCGGCAAACTTTTCAGAGAGAGTTATTTTTTTTGTAGTATCGTCATACGTTGCTTCAATACCAGTTTTATCCGTATATAGATTTATTTCATCCCTTAGATCAGCAATGCTTGCCTGTGACAATTTCATGTTGATATTTATTTTCCCTTCACTTCCTTCAAGATCAAATGCCCAGTTCTGCGGATTACGAGATACGGCCAACTCTAGTTCTGCTTTGGCAGGGGCTGTACCTTTACTACTGACTTGGCTGGCAGTTTTCGCTGCGCTTATAGAATTTTCTAGAATTTCAAAAATACTTTTTCTTCCGTAATCTGTTTTTATAGAGCCAAACACTGTTCCTCCATCAAGACCGGATACCACTTTCATATTTTCGGAAACTTGAAGCGCATGATTTCCTCTATCACCAACATACTCAACGGTTCCATCGAGCCGTTTATTAAAAGCACTTGTAGCCGCTTTAAATCCAGCAAAAATACTTTTGCCGTTTGCATCTTGCGTATTTGTAATTTCCAAAACTAGGGTAGCTAATTCTTCCATTTCTTTAACCATAGCCAGTCTGTCGTCAACTCCATATGTATCATTTGCAGCCTGAATTGATATCTCGCTAAAGCGCGTAAGAACATTAATAACTTGGTTTAGACCACTATCAGCTAAGTCAAGACGGGTTTTAGCCGTATGACCATTTTTTATAAAGCGATCCAGTAGAATTTTCTGTTCTCTTTTGGCCGATAGATTGGAGGCTGTAACCGGATCATCTGATGCTTTTAGAAAACTCTTGCCCGATGCAATCTTTGCCTGTGTATCTTGTATTTGCTCATTGATCTTACCAAAGTTTTTTGTAGCCTGAGCATTGAATAATTTTGTACTAACTTCCATTCTTTACCTCATACTGAGTCAATTAATGTTTGAAATAATTCTCTAGCTGTCTGTAGAATTCGTGAAGACGCTTGATATGCCTGTTGAAATTCGATTAGCGCGGCAGCCTGACTATCGAGATTAACTCCAGAGAATTGTGCTTCGGCTTCTTCACTCGCTTCTCGCATTGCCTCGGCAGCTTCAACATTAAGCTTTCCAGATTTTACTTGGGAACCTACCTTTGAAACGAGATTGGAGAAGATTTGCTGAAATCCTCCTTTACCATTTTTTTCTCTTTGTAGTTCCAGTACGGAGCTAATATTTCTGTTGTCGCCAACACCACCCGAATTAGCTGAAAAGTTAAAAATATCATCTTTGACTGCCCGTCCATCGATTTTAAATAAAAACCCCAATGCTTCGGCGGCGCCAGCGGCATCCAATTGCCGTGTTGCAATCGAGTGCCCAGTATCTTTATCGACAATATCGATAACATTTCCGGCATCATTGGTTACTTTAATTGTTAACTCTGGCGTAATTTCTTCAAGGGTAGGGGGATTACTGTCAAAATTTGCTGCTATCTTTCGTGCTCCACCACCGCTCACAATTACTATTAGCTCCTCGGGAGGTAAATTCGTAATTGTAAAATTTTCAGAGGCAAGACTTGAGTTTGGTGTGCTTGCCGAGTCGTCTACGTCTAATACTTGGCCATTTGTTGTTTCAAGCTCTAGTCCTTCTCCTTTAACATACGCTAATATCTCCGCAGTTTTTAAACCTATTGCTTCGGCATGGTTGTTATTTTCAAATTCCAAAGATGTACTATCACCATTAATCGTTATTTGCAGGTGACCATTCCCTCCGGTATCATCCACCCAAAGAAATGTTGCATTTCCAGTGGTTGCATCATTGACAGAGCTCCCAGCGGTTGTGGTAATTGTAATATTTTCTGCCGTACCATTAACCTTTATCGGAAATGCCGTGTTTACAGTTCCTGGAGTAAAATTGACGCTTCGTCCAATTATCGTTTTTGTTACTGTAGCAGGGGTCATTCCAAAAAGAGTGGCTGCGTCAGAGTTGCCTGAGACAGTAGTTGGTACAGAGAATTGAGCTCCAGTAAGCACTCCATCTGGAGCGGCTACTTTTAGCACATGGCCACCGCCACTGACAGCTTCAAAATAAGCGGAAACTCTCTCAGCCTCGCCACCCGTAACTACAATTTCACCACTCACCATTGTTAGAAGGTAATTTTGACCGTTGAAGGCAACTGTTAGAGAGGAACCATCATCGGGCTTGGTAGCAATAGTTACGCCTTTAATTGATGAAATAGGGGCAGTGGATCGGAGCGAATTTGCCATTGCTTTTGTTAGAGCAGATTTTGTTTGCGCCTTTAATGAGGCACTATCAACAGACGCAGAAAAAGCTGTACCGGGACTTGCTAAACTAGGGTCAACAAAATTTACATCTAATCCATATTTTGCAGCCGCAGCTGAAGCTGCTAAGCCTTGAGTATCGGCAGCATTGAAATCAATTTGTTCATTTATGTTGAAGCTTAGAGTTTGTTTTTCACCGGTAGCTGTGGTTACGCGGTTGACTAAGCCTTCATTCATGGGATCAGCAGTAGCTCTAATTGGCGGCGATCCGTTCACTACTGATTGAAATGAGCTTGCTCCCTCCAGATTAAGCAAACCGCCAAAGCGTCCTGCATCAATCAATTTTACCTGATAAAACCTCAAGAGGTGACTATTGGTTGTTTCCGCTCCACCAGGAGTTAAAGTCACATCAGAACCGGTTGATGAACCGGTCGCTAACTTAAAAGCACCAGTTTCAGCATCAATGGACTTAACATAATAGAGTGTCCCTGTAATGGATCCAGAGTTTGCATCGGACAGTGACGCTACAGAAATCCCTGAAGTTGTTTCAGCATTATCTTTTTGATTAAGGATAATTGTATCACCAACTCGAAGCCCATGCGTATTGCCCGCTGAAATTGTGCCATCAATATTCATTTGACCTGCATTTACATCTATAGGCGCTACAACTCCTGCATTGTTCTGAACCAGGTAAGAACCAAGGGTTATTGGATCCGTATTGCCTCTGCTATGCATCACAGCTGTATTACTTCCTATAGGAATAGAATTTTCATCGACAAAACGGCTTTTTAGTGTAAGGCCACTAGAGGAAGAGAAAGAGGACAATGATATATCTTCACCGTCTAAACTTTCCAGAACAATACGGCTTTTGTCATTTGATAGATAAACGTTAACACCTATCTGATTTGCCTGCTGATTAAGAGACTCATATAGAGCGGTAAGGTCACTCGCTGTGGTAGATGTAGTGATATTTATTGGCTTCTGATTTCTAGACTCAATATCAAAAGATATTTCACCATTGCCACTTAAGTTGTAAAGTTCAATACGGTTATTCGCTGCGGCCCGTATCCCGAGGTCCGACATGTTTTCATTGATTTGATTTGCTGCAAACTTTGCTGAGCTGCCGGCCGCAATATTCGTTGCCAATGTATCACCGGATGTATCGGGAAAATATAAGTTTAACTCATATGCTGCTGTTGTTGAGCTCGCTGGGAGTGATCCTAACCCAAGCTGTGCTTTTCTGCCCACTCCATCTCCGCCCAACGGAATAGTAAAAGTCCCGGTCGGATTTATTCTTTCTAGATTAAGTCCTCGATAGCCTACTGGTTCACTTAAATTTAAATACTCTGCATTGTAAACCGCTTGATCAGAAAATCCATTTGCTGTTGACATAAATGTGGATTTTTCAAGTTTTGTTAATGGCGAGCCAGCAATATGCCGTCCCTCACGCGTAAATATCTGAATGTTGGAAGCAGTTTCAGAACTTTGTCTAACGGCATCAATTGTTGAAGCGCCTGCTGTGAGTGTAGCGCTAGCAGCGAAGTCTCCCGTAGCAAGGGATAAGGTAAGATTACCTGCATTACCCGATGCAAAAATCCCAAGGCTTTCTAGTGTTGTATTCCCCGAACGAAGCTCTCCTAGATTGAGATACTTTGCAATTTCGGATGCATCTTTCCAAGCGCCGGAGGCCGATGTCTCAGCGAGTGGATTACCCGTGAGTGTCTTGAAGACATCACCATAAGCAATATCAAAGTTATGGTTAGCGCCATCAACTGAAAATGCCAGCTGACTAGCCTGAGATAAGTCGCTTGTTGAAAGTGTAAATTGTAACGCTGATTGTTTAGAAAAGCTGGCAAGCTGTATTGCTTCGGTCGCTTTGGGGATTGAGGCTGCGAACCCATCATTGAAAAATGTTGTTGCAGAAATTGGAGATAATGAGTTTGTAAAAACACCACTAACTTTTGCTAGATTAGTATCTTGAATGGTTCCAGTAGAGTCCGCTGAAATGCTTGCGTCACTAAGGTTTTTGGTGTCTGCTGAAATTAAAAAGCTAGCCGAAGCTGCAATGTCATCTGGGCGTCGTAGAGAAAATTCCATATCTCTTGAAAAGCTGTTTGATGGACTAATTGTAATTTCATCTCCATCTGAAGCTGTTCCCAGAAGTGTAATGTTAATTCCTCTGGTCGATATTGAAGTCAGGCCGCTTGCCAGCTCAGTATCGGACAGATCATACGCAACCCATTCCTCTCTTGGTTCAGAATAAACAAGCTTTACTGGATCAGGGTTGACTAACCCACCTCCCGTTGCAGTTGCCGATGCAGTAGTATTCCCCATGTTAGTCGGATTTTGGGTTGATGCAAAACCCACCGAAGTAAACATATCTTTACCCTTTAACCCATCCAAAGTAAGGCCCTTTTTATGTTGGTCATTCATTTCTTGAGCAAACTTTTGAGCAAGACTATCGAGATCTTTAAGTGTCTGCTCAATTGTTTTTGATGCATCAATTAATCCACGCATCGCGCCATTTGTTATCTGGTTTGTCGGACTATTCAATGTACCTGGTCCCAATATTACCTTGATATCAGTACTTTCTTCATCTAAACCAATCGCAATTCTCTTAGAGTCTTCAACAATTTTGGGTCCACTACCTGAACCACCAAGTCTTACTATGGCGGCATTCTTGTCAGTATAAGTACATGTAACCTCAAGTGTTTTGCTTAGCTCATCTATAAGCCTATCTCTATTATCGAGTAAGGCATTCGCGGCACCTCCCTGAGTAGAGCTTGATAATAGTTTTCTGTTAACATTCAAAATTTCGGTTGTTAAAATATTAACAGTATCAATTTGCTGCTGCGCATGTGATTTTGCCCCAGTCTTCAATTGTGTTAAAACCTCTGAGGTTCTGCTAAAGGTTGCTGCTACATTTTTACCTTCTTCAACGGCTACGACTCTTGCAGCCACGTCAGCGGGTGAAGCGGCCACCTCTTGTAGAGACGAGAAGAATAATCCCATAGATGATCCTAGGTCAGCGTCACCAGGAAGTAATAGATCTTCAAGCTCACTGATTTTTTCAAGAAAATTTGTCGCCGTTTCTTCTCTTGAAAAAGAATTTCGTTTTCTATCGAGGAGATACGCATCGAATGAGCGTTTTATATCCTCAACTCTAACACCTAGCCCAGTACCATCTTGAATTTGCGTTATACCGCCTTGTCCAGAACTTACCTCTGTAAGTCCAGCCTCCCGACGCTTATACCCATCAGTATTAATATTGGCAATGTTCTGGCCTGTTACCGCTAGCGCTTGTCTGTAAGATTGAACACCACTTTTAGCTATGTCAAATAAGCTTGGCATCGTTATTAATCATTCTTATTTTTATCAAATTGTCTTACCAATGCTTCAGCGATGCCTAGGTCTAGGTTTAGAGCCAGACTTCTTGATCGCTCCTGGTCTAACATAGTTCCAAAATTATCTTCTTCGTCACTAGAAAATAGGGCATCAGACAGTTTGCTATCTCTTGCTTGTTTTAGCATTTGATTGATAAACATAGACTCAAACTCTTCCGCTAATGCTTCTAAATTTGCCTGATTTCTATTCTTTTGAAATAATGTAAAACCAGTGTCCATCTGATAATTCACAGATTTAATGTCCATAATATCACCTATATTATTATTAACTCTGCTCTTAATGCGCCTGACTCTCGAAGCGCTTCAAGAATGGCAACCAAGTCGGAAGCGCCGGCACCAACCGCATTAATTGTGTCAACTATAGTGGATAATGAGACACCGGGATCAAAAACAAATGCTCTTGCTGGCTCTTCTTCTACTTCAATATCCGTTTCTGGAGTAACCACAGCATCACCAGGAGTGGTAACTACTTGGTTTTCATTAACAATAGCTCCACCGGTAGCGGTAACTTTCTTTTTTTCATCTATTTTTACTGTTAAGGACCCATGTGTCACTGCCGCAGGAGTTACTCTCACATCGCCCCCAATAACGATTGTTCCAGTTCGAGCATTAACAACTACTTTCGCTGCTGGTCTGGAGGGTTCCACTTCTATATTTTCTAAAAGGCTAACAAACGCTACTTTTTGGCTTGGATCTTTCGGTGATCTAACTTTTATGGATGAGGCGTCAAGAGGAACTGCGACATTATCTCCAAATATATCGTTTATAGCTTCAGAGACACTTAAAGCAGTACTAAAATCTCCCTGATGGAGGTTTAAAATAACATTGCTTGAATTTATAAAAGGATTCTCAACCATTTTTTCAATAGTTGCTCCTCTTGGTATCCTACCTACCGTGGGTATATTAACTGTCAAAGATGATCCATCACCACCCTCTACTCCAAGTCCACCTACTACGAGATTACCTTGTGCCACAGCATATGTCTCACCATCTGCACCCAAAAGGGGCGTCATCAAAAGTGTACCACCTCTTAGTGATTTTGCTTTGCCCAGGGTTGATACGGTCACGTTGATATTTTGACCGGGTTTGCCAAAAGCTCCGAGTTCCCCTGTAACCATTACAGCTGCGGTATTCTTTCCATCTAAACCCTTTACATCTGTCGCTAATCCAAATCTAGATACCATCGACTGCATCGATTGAAGGGTAAGGCCAATATTACCATCACCAGTTCCTGCTAAACCCACAACTATGCCATAACCTACAAGCTGATTTGATCGCACACCGGCAATGGATGTTAGATCCTTTAATCTATCAGCGAATAGTGGGTAAGATACTAGGGTAAATACCTTTAATAAAAATATTAATAGTAGTTTAGTTCCAAGCTTACGTATCATAATGGAGTTACCACATCCACTAGTTTAGAAAACCATCCTTTCTTGGAAGTATCGGCCAGGTCTCCCGCCCCAGTGTACGATATTTTCGCGTTAGCTATTCTGCTAGAAGGTACTATATTTCTGCTGTTCACGTCTTCTGGTCTTATTATGCCGACTAAGCGAATATACTCATCACCATTATTTAGGGTCAGTTTCTTCTGGCCTAATATTTCCATGTTACCATTCGAAAACACTTTGGTAACTGTCACAGAAATTTCTCCTTTAAGTGAGTTATTCTGGGCAGCTGATCCAGAACCATCAAAAGACTTTGCTAATTTACTGTCGAAAAGTGTATCGTCAGCATCTGCGGTAGTTATCTTTGGGAAATCAAAACTAGTTGTTCCATTTTTTGCGCTTTTAGCTGACTGAGATTTTGAAGCACTAAAATTTTCAGATAGTGCAACCGTTAAAAGATCTCCGACTTTTGAGGCTCTTCTATCCGTTGCAAAAAGACCTTGCTGGCTATTGCTGTAGATAGATCCATACTTATCCTTTTTTTGAGCCTTTGGAAGGCTTGGCATTGTGGGCTCAAAATCAATCGAAGCTCTTTCTTCCAATTGTGTTGAGCAACTGGCAATAAAGGAGAGACATATTATCCCAGTTGTCAGTTTTTTTTGCAAATTTCTTAAAGACATCAACTACTCTCCATTATAGATTGTTTGATACAAAGCGCATCATTTCATCAACAGCAGATATTGACTTTGAGCTCACTTCGTATGCTCTTTGAGTTTCAATCATATCTACGAGTTCTTGCACTACGTTTATGTTTGACGCTTCAAGTGAACCCTGCACCAGTTTTCCAAAGCCTTCTCCAAAAGGATTCCCAATAGCAGGAGCGCCAGATGCTGGTGTTTCTACTGCAAAGTTCTCTCCTATCGGTTGTAACCCTGCTGGGTTAGCAAAATTGGCTAGTGTTAACTGGCCGACTTCTGCGGCCTCTGCTTCTCCAGCTACTTGAACACTTACCAACCCGTCAGCAGATACATTTATCTCCGTTACACCCTCCGGAATAGCAATCTCAGGCTGAAGTGTATAACCGCTTGGAGTAACCAAAGTCCCCTCAGCATTTCTAGAAAATGAGCCATTTCGGGTAAACCCAATTCGACCATCTGGGAGAAGAACTTGAAAAAAACCGCTTCCGTCAATAGCTAAATCTAATGCGTTATCCGTGTTTACTAAGCTTCCTTGAGTGTATAGTTTTTGAGTATTAACAATTCTTACACCAGTACCAACGGCAAAAGCTGATGCTAAATCGGTATCAGCGGATGTTTGTTCTCCACTGCTCCTTTGAATCTGATATAGTAGAGACTCAAAATTTACTCTATCTTTTTTAAATCCGGTAGTATTTACGTTTGCAAGGTTATTTGCTATTACCTGCATTTTAGTTTGTTGGGAATTTAGGCCAGTTTTGGCCACATGCATTGCGCTACTTGACATTTATACTCTCCTTGATGAATACTCTCTTTATTCATAGCAAGAGCTGTGCCAAATCTGTTAGCTGGGTAGTCTCATTATACTAGTTCCACCTTCATCAATTTCCTTTGATAACGAAATAAGCTTGATGTTGATTTCAAATTGACGTTGGTCTTCCATAGTTCCTATAAGCTCGCTAACCGCGTCTATATTACTACCCTCCAGAAATCCTTGAGACAGTACAGCTGCCTGGTCCGCTCCTGGAACTCCACCACTTGATAATCGTAAGTGACCATCTAGGCTTTTTATTAATGGATCCTCTTTCGATCCACCTAAGCTGGTACCGATAGTCCCAACTAATTGTCTTTCTCCAGGAGCTCCGTTTAACGGCTCTATAAATACGTCACCATTTTCAGCTACTATAAGCTTTTTATTCCCTGGTATCTCCAGAGGAGCGCCTCCTGTATCCAGTATTTTGGAACCCGCGCCATCAACTAAAAGTCCTGTATTTGATACAGAAAAATCACCTCTTCTTGATAATGCCGGATCACCACTTTTTGGCTGTACAATAAAAAAACCGGGACCGTTTATTGCTATATCGGTCTCTAGCCCTGTTGGATTAAGTTGACCTTGTTTATTTGAAAAACCATTTCCACCATCATGAATAGCAAATACTCTGGAGTCATATTGATTTACCTGATGCAAAAAACCAGATGTAAAGTTGGTATTTAGGTCTTTGCGGTGCCCAGGAACATTCAAATTAGACATATTTTGAGCTCTAACTGCTCTATTAGCTGACAAATTCTTCAGCGTATTAAGAGCCGTATGTATCATTTTATCCATTAATTATACCTCCCTGTAAAATGGTTAATTAACCTCTGATATTAATGATTGTTTGAGTCAGCGTTGTAGTTGTTTCAATCGCTTTTGCTGATGCTTGGAAGTTTCGTTGTGCGGTAATCAAATTTACCAATTCTTCGGTAATATCAACATTCGATCTTTCGAGCGAACCCGATAATATATTTCCAAAGCCTTCTGCACCGGCCTCTCCCACCTGCGCTGTACCGGATACCGCCGTCTCAACATAGGTCGCATTACCAATTTGTTTCAAACCATTTTGGTTGTTGAAGTTTGCAACAACTATTTTTCCGAGTGGATTGTTTTGTCCATTCGTATAGTTTGCTCTAATTGTCCCCGATGCATCAATTTCAAGACCATCTAATCGACCAGAAGTAAAACCATCTTGATTCACGCTGAGGACCGAAAATGGTTGTGCAAACTGCGTGGAAGATCCAAAATCAATATCAAGAGATATTGAAAAGCCTTCTTCCTGCTTTTCATAGTGTACATCCTGTTTAGGATTAATTAATTTACCTGTTTTATCGAACGTTAATTCGCCTTCATCAATGTAAAGAGGATAGTACCCCTCAACCATATTTTCTGGTGGTGTCTCAACAACTTTACCGTCCGCACTAACGAATAGGTTGACGCCATTAGCATTTGTTGCCTGAACTAGATTAAAAATCTTAGGGACTGTACCCACACCAAGAGGAACGTCATCAAGCCCAAGTCGAGCAGACCCTTTAACTTTAATTGTTGAGGTATCACCAGTAGTTCCCGTAGTAAATTCAAAGTTATTGGTAGTAGCATTAAAACGCGCAGTTACACCACCTACGGTATCTCCGGTAACAGGATCCATAATTTGGTTTATTTTTGACTCTAAAGCTTCGGCAAGTGTCGAACCAACATAAAATCCAGGAGGAATGGTGATAACACCACTGATACCATTAACGGATACGTTAAAAATATTTTCGCCGTTAGTCGTTGACAGCCTAAATACCTCATTGAGCGGTTCGGTAGCGGTTGCGCCTAGTGCTGTGGCTGGTGTTGCTGATAACCCTTTACCTGGGGTAAATTCAGCTTCAGTCTTTGTGGCTCCCACTCCTAGAAGGTCATTATCTCCTTGAAAATAATCAGTAGCATCAACAACAGAGCCTGTCGCATCAAGAGCGTACCGCCCGACTTGAATATTAGACGCCTTTTGGGTATCCGTCACACCAAGAGCACCTTGTGCAGCAATTTGCTCACCAGTTGTTCCACTTGAGATCTTAAAAGATTTTTTATCACTGTTATATTCAACTTCAATACCGTATCTTTTATCATTCAGCTGAATTTCTTCACCATCAGCAACAAAACTTTCGCCTGACAAAATTTCACCACCTCGAATTAGTGTATCGGGTGCGTCATCTTTTGATACCAAGCCAAGATTATTTGTATCGGTTGCTGTTCCCTTACCATAAATAGTAAATGAGTTGAAATTACTATCGGTACCAGTTCCAAGAACTGTTCTATCAACCGTAAATTGCAATCTTTGATTAATTTCATCGTAAGTGACTTTTACTGGGGGATCTAATTCATCGACCCATTGCGAGTCTTCTGTTCTGTCAGCATTTTCCAATCCTAGTTTATCCAAAGTACCATCCGCTCCATCTGCAAACTGTGCGTCAAAAGCTGAAAATGCTCCCGCACCAGCCAATATACCTGGAAAAGTTTGTTTCGCAGTGCCCGTTTCTCGCAATACAATTTTTTTACTGGCAAAATCTACTGGAGCACCTTCATAAACATTTTGAGCTCCCTCAAAAAAAGCTTCGACATTTGATGATGGGCTATATGCTACCTGCAAATTAGCACCATTAGTATTTATTACGTTGAAATCGGCGTCAGGAAAACCCAGCCCTGTAGTATTAATCTGAATGTAACCCGTTGTGTTAGCTGATGTCGGATCTGTATATTGTACACTCGATATTGTAAATTCACGGCCATTCAAATATTGAGCTTGGGCGGTTTCGGATGCATCAAAATTACCACTTAGTCTTATTTTTCCGTTAGCTGCAAAAATAGGTGAAGCGGCATTAGCTTCCAAGGTATCAAAATATATCCTTAGGGTGTTTTCTGTTGTTGAATACATTATTTTATTACCAGCTGCATTTGTGCCATTGCCTGCACTATCGTTAACGTTAGCTGGCGCATTGGCAACTGCCTTTTTCCCATCGTAAACACTAAGATTCGGTTTATTATCAAAATAGGAATATACCAAAAACTTATTACGTGTATCATCTGGAGGATTGGTTTCATTCCCCGCACCTGCATATTCATTTGATGTGTGTGTAAACTGAATAATATCATTAGTCTCATAAATGGTATCGATTGTAGCACCACTTGCTCGTGTAAATTGAAGCTTTTCAATACCTAAAGCGGCTTTTTGGGTCGCATTATCAGCATATGAGTTTAATGCTTCATTAACTCTCGCTTGAACATGGGCCAAAAATTCATCTCTTGTAAAGTCTGGAGATGCCCCAGTTAGATTAATTCGATTTGCCCCTCCAACCTGTTGCGATGTAACATAACTATCTGTCAGTAGGTCAACTGTAATCGCAGCGTCCAAAGAAGATGTTGATCCATCTGCGTTAAGTTTAGAAAGGTCAATATTAATCTCGTCGTCAACATTTCTTACAATTTGAATTTTTTTATCGTCGCCATAAGCTTCGTTAATCGCTCTCTCTACTTCAGCGGATAGCTGTGCCGCGTTATATTTCCCTGGTCTTATATCGATGTTTACGGGTTGGTCGGCGCTGTCAACGTTAAGAGTTAAAAAATTTTTTCCCCAGTAAATATCACTATCGGTCAACTTTCCTGACTCTACAGTAGCATTATACAGTAAAGGATCAGTAACAATTTCAACTAGCTTGTCGCCTTCCTCACCGAAATCAAATGCGGTCAACTCGCCTTGAATATTGGCGGCAGTAGAGGGAACTTGGGTTTTCAAATCGTCTAATTTATATAATGGTGAACCCTTACCTTCCAAAAAGTAGTTATCATCTGGAACTTGTGTCGTTTGCGCTCCAAACTCATCAATAAAAATCTGCTTTCCTGCATCATCAACTGCACTAACTAAGTCTGGGTCAATAATAGTATCATTAATTACGAGCCGCGTATCGAATTTGTTTGTTGGGTCTGTAGCAGAAGCTGTTTGTGTTTTTATAAAAAACATTGTGGCGATAGTTGGGTTACCTAAATCATCAAAGATCGTTATTGATGTCGAGTTAGTAAACGTTTCGGGGTTGTTGGGGTCAAATGTATATCCATCCGCGAACTGGGGTTGATCTGGAACAACGGCAGCAGCAGCAGGTACGTTAACTCCAAGATCAATATTTGAGGTCGCTTTTGGATCACCTGATGTGACAGGAAGTTGCAATGGTAACGCTGAAATTAAGTCTTTCGCAGTTACCGATCCATCTTCGTTAACGGGGTAAACTAGTAGATACTGACCAGCTGAGTCAACAACGTATCTGTCGTTGTTCACATTGAGAGATCCGTTTCTGGTGTAAACTGTTTGGGCTGAAGTAAGTGAGGGCTTTAATGCAAAAAATCCTTGACCAGAGATAGCAAGGTCAAGAGCGTTCAAGGATGACGAAATGTTACCCTGTGTAAACTGCTGTTTAATGCCTTTAAGAATGGTACCAGAACCAATAGAGGATGATGAGTTCTGAAGAGGTGAGGTAGCAAAGATGTCACCAAATTCTGCTCTACTTCTTTTAAAACCAGTCGTACCAACGTTTGCAATGTTGTTTGACGTTGCCGATATATCTGATTGTGCACCGTTAAGTCCTGTTAATGCTGTATAGAATGACATTTTTTACTCCGTTTTACTTATACTCAATATATTTTAATTAATTTCTGAACTTGATAACATCAGCCGCAGCCATTTCACCAAAATCTTTAACATCGATAGTTACACCTTGGCCCTTTTTATCCAAACTAGCAGCAATAACTTCAGAGAAAACTGAGGGGGTTAAACCCTCCGATCCTTTGCCGGTATTAATAAACGCTTCTACCCGTAAAGGCTCATTTTTGTCTATAATTTCCTTTGGGATGTTTAGCCATTCAAATCCTACCAAACCTCTTCCATGAGCGCCCAAGTCTGCTGAATGAACAAGTTCACCAGAGCCGTCAAAAAATGCGACTGACGTTTCACTTGATGCAGATGGAAGATCGATAATACCATGAATCTCACCATTTTTGTTTGGTCGCACAACATTGCCAGGAACTAATACAGAGTTGCCCAGCAGGTCAGACGCAGTAGCTATTCTGAATTCATTTAGTTTATCTGATAAACCTTTGAGGGTTTGCCCCATTTCAGTTATCCCGGTAACAGTTGAAAACTGTGCCATCTGGGCGATAAATTCCCCATTTTCCATAGGGGCAAAAGGATCCTGATTTTGAAGCTGTGTCGTCATGAGTTTTAGAAAGTCTTCTTGTCCGAGACTACTTTTCCTTTGCGGAGAGGCTCCCTCTGGCGATTTAACACCAATCTTTTCTAAAATATTGTTAAGGGATTGATTGTTGCTTTCTATACTAGACATATTCGTACTCCAAAAATTACTTTCCTAAATTTATTGTTCTGATCATTAAAGCTCTTAAAGTTGAAATAACTTCAATATTGTTTTGATATTGACGACTTGCTTCAAGCATCTCTACCATCTCTTCCTCTATGTTGACTGCTGCATTAAATATATAGCCATCTTCATTAGCTTTAGGATGATCTGGCATATAAACTTTTTCTGGTTCTCTATTAAGTTCCCTGACATTTATTGCATCAACACTTGCAATTCCATTGTCATGAAGTTTGTCAGAGTAAATTGTCTTGAATATGGGTTTCAGGGGCCGGTAAGCTTCCTCACTAGTACTGGCAATGTTATTTGAATTCGCAAGATTGCTAGCTACCGTATTCAACCTGATCATTTGGGCGGCCATTGCTCTTCCCGAGACATCAAATATATTTTTTATTGAACTCATTATTCACCTTTGATCGCGGACATTAGCCCCGATATCTTGTTGGTTAAAAATTGAAGAGTAGTTTGATATCTGACTACGTTTTCGGAAAACTCCATTTGCTCAACTGCCATTTCTACAGTGTTACCGTCCAGCGAGGGGTTGAGTGGTTCTCTAAACATTACCTCATTTGGTCTAACTTTAGTTAGAAGAGCAAAATGCTTTTCATGATTAACTGTAATATTACCAACCTTTTCTTTTTTTCGCATCTCAACGTCAAAATCTATATCACGGGCTTTAAAATGAGGAGTAGCTGCATTCGCAATGTTCGAAGCAAGTATTTTATTACGTTTTCCTCTTAGATTTAGCGCATTTGAGTGTATACTGAGGTGATTTTCAATTGTTTTCATTTTTGTTTGATTTGATGTTTAAATATCTATTTTTTTCGATTTGTGGTGTGAAAATTGCAAATAAAATGCCAACTTGATTAATTAAGGAAAAAAAATGACTTCTCCAGTAAAAACCATGGATTTAGATCAGAGCGATCCAGTTCCCTTAGATCCAGTAATACTTAGAGCAAGAGATGAGCTTCTAGAAAAATATTCTGATAAGAGCTTTGAGGAGCAAATTACCTTTTATAAGGCAGTGATTGAAGGGGAAACTGATGGTGTGCAAAGGTTGAGCGCAATGACTGCAAGAGTTTATGTTTTAAGAAAAAGATTAGCGCTTCTCGCTGGTAATGTTATGGAGGACCAACTCAACAACTTATCAAATATGCAGAGTGGGTTCGATCTTGATGTTTCAATAACTGACTCTACAGACGTTAAAGACCCTGAAGCCATTGGCGGCGATAATACATGGATGCGTCTCCGAATAGTTGATTCAAGTGAGGTTAATGGTGTGCGCTTTCCTTCAGGTGTAGTCATTGATGTAAAAAGGGAAGATGGCGAAAAATTGATAGAGTCGGGCAAAGCTGAGTTTATGTCAACAGAAGAAAGTAGGCAGTTTAGTTCAGAAGAAGGTATAGAAGGATTAAAAAGTCAAGTAGAGGCGGAAGCTGTTGCTGAGGAAAGTGCTGCTGAAGAAGTA
>CACBNQ010000031.1 GCA_902540655.1 uncultured Alphaproteobacteria bacterium
TAAGACCCTCAAATATAATACAGGAAGAATTTTTGATTGGCACTCTTACAGACCACTATGACAATGAATTGATTTTAAATCATGAATTAAATGTAAAACTAAAAGAGCAAGGTATCGATATTAAGTTATTACAAAGGAGCCTAGAAAAAGACCCAATACAATTTTCATTATGGAATGGCAAAAGACCTACAATAAAGCCAAATATAATTGACTCGATTAAAGTTTTAGAAGATCCTACTAAGTCTACTGGAGCAGTGACATTTGTTGATATTCCCCCCGGAATGCCTACAGTCGTCAGCAAATTGGAAAAAGTTTCTGCTCGCTCAATCAGAAACTTAAATGTCAGAAGCAATCCACCAAGCATACCTAGAAGGGCTTCCATAGTCGGAAATTCAACACTACGGAATTTGATAGAATTAAATAGAACAAATTTAATTGGCGTATTTGGTAAAAGAACGGGGCGAATTGCTTTAATAAGATTATCCTCTGGCAATACAGTAAAAGTTAAAGTAGGACAACAGTTTGGGAATGGCTGGAGAGTTATCAGTATTGATCTCGATAAAATTCATATCACCAATGGGACCAGACAAGAAACTCTTAGAATTCCTGGATGAAAATTTTCCCAATCTTCTATTTTGTTCCATATAACCTATCACCAGCATCTCCAAGGCCTGGCAGGATATATCCAATGTCATTGAGTGATCTATCCAAAGATGCGGTAAAAACTTTGACATCTGGATGATTTTTCTGCATAACCTCTACACCCTCTGGCGCGGCCAATAGACACAAAAATCTGATGTCCTTTGCTCCTTTTGTCTTGAGATAATCGACTGCAAATGACACAGATCCTCCAGTTGCAAGCATTGGGTCAACGACTATACAAACGCGATTGCTTAAATCACTAGGAACCTTAGAGTAATACTCAACTGGTTGTAGTGTTTTTTCGTTCCTATATAAGCCGAGAAAGCCTACACGTGCCGAAGGGATCAGATCTAAAACCCCATCAAGCAAGCCGTTACCAGCTCTCAGAATAGAAATTAAGGCTAGCTTTTTTCCTGCCAGAGTTGGTGCCTCATACCGTTCTAGAGGTGTTTCTATCGATATCGTTTCCATTGGTAAATTTCTTGTAATCTCATAGGCAAGAAGTAAACTTATCTCCTTTAAGAGTGTTCTAAAATGATTAGAGGAAGTTGTCTTTTTTCTCATTTCTGTAAGTTTATGTTGGATTAATGGGTGATTGATTATAGTTAAGTTTTCCATTTATTTACTTCCTAAAGTTGTTGAATTAATTTTTCTTTAAGTTTTGCTTCACAAAAAGCAAACTCTAAAGACTTCTTATTAATTTGCGAAAAGATCTCAAATCCCCAACCAAAAACATTATGAAGATCCTGATATTCTTTTGTTAAACTTGTAGAAAAGAATGGGGGATCATCCGTCGAGATAGAGACTGGTATGTCTTTATTAAATAGAAAGTTAATTGGGTGATCATCAAGTGATGAATACAAGCCAAGAGCTATATTTGAACCCGGACATACTTCAAGTAGAATATTCTTTTTTGATAAGTTTATGATCGTTTCTTCGCTTTCGCATGATCTAACACCATGACCTATTCTGGTTACCCCAAGCTTTATAGCTTCATCTACAGATTCTGCTCCACATATTTCCCCAGCATGAGTAGTTGTACCCAGTCCAGAGTTTTTAGCAAAGTCGAAGCTTCTCATGAAATCTAATGTATTGAATTTTGTTTCATCTCCTGCCATGCCAAAACCAACCACATTTTTATCTTTAACCTTTGAGGCAAACCTTGAAGCCTCTAAAGCCTTCTCAGGACCAAGATGCCTTATGCAAACAATTATAAAATAGGTATAAACTCCATATTTTTTTTCATACTCATTAGCAACTTTGATGGCAATATTTAAAAAACGTTCCCATCGGTCATTTGGCCTATCGCTCCATAAATGAGGTCCTAAAAAAATCTCAGTATATATCACGTTTTCCTTAACCTGCTTATCAAGTACATGGCGGACGAGCGCCTCAAAATGTTTTTCCCCTAAGAATAAGTTAGTTACTATTTCATATATCGTTAGGAATTGGTCAAAATTCTGCCAATTATAGTTTCCAGCTTTATCAAAAATTTCTGGCATTTGAGTGCCACTACTTTTACATATGTCTCTTACGAAATGTGGTGAAGCTGCACCTTCTAAATGCAAGTGTAGTTCAACTTTTTTACATGATGCAAATGAGCTCATATTTTAAAACCTACTCGTGTGTTTCTAATCCAAGGAAATTTTCTATTAGTGAACCAATATCAGAAAAATTTATTAATCCGTAACATTTATTGATCAATTTTTTGTTTTTTATTAATACAGGAACTTGCTCTCTCGTATGATCTGTTCCTGCAAATGACGGATCATTTCCGTGGTCAGCTGTTATAACCAAAAAATCGTCTTCATTTAAAATTGAAAATAGCTTTGGTAATTGTTTGTCAAAGTTTTCCAGCGCTCTTGCATAACCAGGCAAATCTCTCCTATGACCATATAAAGTATCAAACTCAACAAAGTTTGCGAAGATTAAATCCCCAGTGTTTGCCTTTTCAATTACATTCAGCATTTCATCAAATAATTTATCATCGGACATCCCGGATATAGATTTGCTTATTCCTCGGTGCCCAAAAATGTCTGCAATTTTACCTATGCCAAAACATTTTTTTCCAGATTTTATGACTTTGTCACATAAAGTATCTATTGGTGGCGGTGATATGAAATCTTTTCTATTTTTTGTACGAAAGAAATTATCTTTTTTTTCCCCAAGAAAAGGTCTTGCAATTATTCGCTGTACTCGTAACTTATCAAAGATTTTTGCTGCAATTTCACAAGTTTTGTATAACCGATCCAAGGCGAAAATGTGTTCATGAGCTGCTATTTGAACCACACTGTCAGCTGAGGTATAGACGATTGGGTACCCACTATCTATGTGGGCTTCACCATATTCTTTGATAATGTCTTCGCCAGATGCATGCTTATTTCCTAAAATACCAGACAACTTAGCTTTCTGGATAAGAGTTTTCATCTGCTTTTCAGGAAAGACTGGAACAACTAAAGAGAAGGTATGCCAACCAACTAGATTCGTAAAACCAACTATTTCATGATGACCGGTAGGAGTATCTTTACCTTTCGAGTGCTCTTGAGCTACAGCAAAGGATCCAATAGTGCTGTTGGTATTGGGAAAGGTGAGGCCTGTTGATAGCCTAGAAGCGCTATAAATTCCTAAAGACTCTAGGTTGGGCACCATTAATGATCCCTTTCTTCCAATATCCGCATCACCATTTGCACAGGCCATAGCTATAGAGCCAAACGTGTTGGCCCCCTCATCATTATACAAACTTGCATCAGGAGCACCACCTATGCCTAGTGAGTCCAAAACAATCAAGACAGCCTTACCCATTAACTCACTTTTTGCAAAATTATATCCTTGCTTTGTTCTGGCTCTCTTTCCGATATGGAAAAACAGTCATTGATTTCACCTTCTAAAGAAGGCGTAAAAAATTGGTCTGCAATATGCAAAACAAGGAGAGAAGTTTTCGTATTGACCTTTTTCCCTGTTTTTACCACCTCTGTAAATCCAACAGACAAATCAAGTTTATCTGATGCTTTCTGCCTTCCTCCGCCCATTTTTATAAGAATATCACCCAATGCTTTTGTATTAATTTTAGTTATATACCCTTCCTTTTTTGCCTTGATTGGTATTGCAGAATCGGCTCTGGGGAGTACCTCTTTATAGGTTGATAAAAAGTGTTTTGGTCCTCCTAAAGCCGATACCATTTTTTCGAAGCGCTCTGCTACATGACCCGAGTCAAGTAGTGAATAGATCTTCTGTTTTATTTCTACACGGCTCTTTTCAGAGAAAACCATTGAATATAGTTCGATAGATAAAGCTATTGTTGTGTCTAAGAGCGCCTGTTCATTTTTATTTTTACCTAATAAAACTTCAACTACCGTTTCTACTTCCAGAGAATTGCCGATAGATGAGCTAAGTGGATCATCCATGCTTGTTATAAGCGCTTTGGTTTTACAATTAGATGCATTTGAAACAGACACCAAACTTTTAGCTAATTTTTTTGCCTGTCTAATATTGGTCATTAGTGCGCCTCTACCAACTTTAACATCCAGGATTAGATTGTTTATTCCAGAAGCCAATTTTTTCGAGATTATAGATGCTGTAATTAAGTCAACTGAATCAACAGTACTGGTCACATCTCTTGTAGAATAAAGAATTTTATCGGCAGGCACTAAATCAGAGGTCTGACCCACAATGGCACATCCTATTTCTGAAACAATTTTTTGAAACGACTCTTCACTCTGTTCTACTTCATACCCTGGTATTGAGGAAAGTTTATCTAGAGTGCCTCCAGTATGCCCTAAACCTTTTCCAGAAATCATGGGAACGAAACAACCCAAACTAGCTAATAAAGGAGCGAGGATTAAAGACACCGTATCTCCCACTCCACCTGTAGAATGCTTATCTACTATTGGCCCATTTAGATTCCACTTCAAAACCGTCCCACTATTCATCATTGAATTGGTTAGATTTATTTTTTCATGTTCACTCAAACCATTGATCCATGAAGCCATCAAAAACGCACCAGTTTGAGCTGGCTCAACTCCATTGTTGCACAATTCCTGTACAAACCATTGTATTTCAGCAGAAGTTAATTGCTGATTATCTCTCTTCTTTTTTATTAGATTTTGAATAAGCATCATCTTGCCTGCTACACTCACTCACTTTATTTTTCTGCTTAACAAATAGATTGCTAATTATCTATTGTATATGATTACTTTATTATTCTAAACTATCAATTTGATGCATCTTATATTTGACTTGCTAAAAACCATACAAAGATAATGTCTAATGCCACTAGATAAAAACTTTAATAGCAGAGAAATGGATCCCGTCATTGTTAAAAACAGTGGATCGCCCCTTAAGCTGGAGTTTATCAATGAAGTGAGGATTAATAAAAGCGCAGTAGAAAAAAGGTGTGCTTCGGCAATCAATCGTCGTACAGTCAAGAAACATAACCAAGCCGCATGGCTTCTCAAGGCCATTACGTGCATGGATCTTACTACACTATCTGGAGATGACACTGAAAGTAGGGTTATGCGACTTTGTGAAAAAGCCAAGAATCCTTTACGAAATGATATTTTGGAGAATCTCGGGATAAAGGATATCGATATTAAAGTTGGAGGAGTATGCGTTTACCATCAATTCATTAGAACCGCATTAGATAATCTTCGAGGATCGACTATTCCAGTAGTTGCTGTTTCTACCGGGTTCCCAACGGGACTATCTCCAAAAAAAACAAAAATTTTAGAGATAAAAGAGTCCGTAAGATGTGGTGCTCAAGAAATTGATATTGTTATATCCAGAAGACATGTTTTATCCGGGAACTGGAAAAAGCTATACGATGAAATATCAGAATATAAAGAAGCTTCGGGTAATGCTCATTTAAAAACTATTTTAGCTACCGGAGAACTAGGAACATTAAAAAATGTCGCAAAGGCCTCTTTGGTTTGTATGATGGCTGGAGCGGACTTCATTAAAACTTCAACAGGAAAAGAAGCCATAAATGCAACACTTCCATTTACTTTAGTTATGTCTAGAGCGATCAGAGAATACTTTGAACTTACAGGGTTTACAGTAGGATACAAGCCCGCTGGTGGAATTTCGTCAACTAAAGATTGTTTGTCTCATATGATGCTCGTAAAAGAAGAACTTGGTTCAAAATGGCTAAATCCTTCCCTATTCAGACTTGGTGCTTCATCTTTACTTTCTGATATTGAGAGACAAATAGAGCATTTTACTACCGGTCAATACTCTTCATTTAATAGACATGGCATAGCTTAAAAAAATGATAACGGTTAAAAATGCTTTTAAAAAAATGGATTACGAAGAAGCTCTCGAGAGTAACATTGAGACATTGGAGTGGATAGCTAAACATAATGGTCAATTCGGTCATTTTATTGAGGGCAGATTTACTAAACCAAAAAACTTATTCAAAACCATTAACCCCTATAATAAAAAAGAAATTGCTAAAATTTCTCAGGGAACTGTTGCCGACGTTAAAAAATCTGTTCAGGCTGCTAGATCAGGCTTAGAAAAATGGCAATCAATCGGCCCCTTTCAAAGATCAAAATATTTGTATGCTATCGCAAGATATATTCAAAAAGAATCTCGAACAATATCTGTTTTGGAGTCAATAGAAAATGGGAAATCAATTCGGGAAAGTAGAGATATTGACATACCTCTCGCAGCAAGACACTTTTACTATCACGCTGGCTGGGCTCAATTACTCGATGAAGAATTTCAGGACTATTCTGCCATTGGAGTATGTGGGCAAATTATTCCATGGAATTTCCCAATACTAATGCTAGCATGGAAAGTCGCCCCTGCAATTGCAGCCGGCAATTCAGTTATTCTCAAACCTGCAGAGCAAACCTCTCTTACAGCCCTTTATTTTGCAGAAATATGCAAAAGAATTAAGTTGCCAGAAGGTGTAGTAAACGTTGTAACCGGCGACGGTATAACCGGATCACATCTCGTAACTCAAAAGGAGATTTCGAAAGTAGCCTTCACTGGCTCAACAGAAGTTGGCAAAGAAATTAAGAAAAATATGGCAGGAAGTGGAAAAGCGTTGACTTTAGAATTAGGAGGAAAATCTCCTTTTATCATATTTGACGATGCTGATCTAGATAGTGCGGTTGAAGGTTTAGTTGACGCAATTTGGTTTAATCAAGGACAGGTTTGCTGCGCCGGATCTAGGCTTTTATTACAAGAGACAATCAGTACAAAGGTAGAAAAGAAAATCCTTTCAAGAATGAAAAAATTAAGGTTTGGTAATCCATTAGATAAAAGTATAGACATGGGGCCTTTAGTAAGCTTTGAACAAAAGAGTAGAGTTAAAGGTTTAGTTGATAAAGGAGTAGAAAGTGGAGCAGACATCTTCCAGTGTGATATACCCTCTAATCTAAAAGGATACTTTTATCCACCAACACTACTAAAAAATGTTTCCCCTTCAATGGAGATTTTCCAGAAAGAGATATTTGGTCCAGTTCTTTCTTCAACAACATTTAGAACACCAGAAGAAGCAATCTCTCTTGCAAATAATTCCCGCTACGGGCTATCGGCGAGTATTTGGAGCGAGAATATTAACCTTGCGCTGGATATTGCACCAAAATTAAAAGTGGGAGTTGTATGGATCAACTCTACGAACGTTTTTGATGCTGCTGTTGGGTTCGGGGGTTACAGAGAGAGTGGCTATGGTAGAGAGGGCGGGAAAGAGGGAATGTATGAATATCTAAAATTTAATTCAGACCACTACCAAATAAAAAAAGCGAGAGTATTAAAGAAAAATATTTCAGTAAAAAAGAAATCGATCCCTTATATAGACCAAACTAGAAAAATGTTTATTGGAGGCACTCAAAAGAGGGGAGATAGTGGGCACTCTATAGGGATATTTGATAATCAAAGAGAAGAGATAGCGACGGTGGGACGTGGTAATCGGAAGGATATAAGAAATGCTGTAGAGGCAGCCAATAAGCAAATAAATTGGACAATGCTTAGTTCCCATGCAAGAGCACAAATAATGTTCTATATTGCAGAAAACCTTTCTCAAAGAAGAGACTATTTTATTAGTTTGCTTTCTTCGACATCATTATGTCAAAACCCATTACAGGAATTTGATACTACATTAAAAAGATTATTTACCTTTGCTTCATGGGCAGACAAATTCGACGGAGTTGTTCACCAAGCGCCAGTAAGAGCAAACACCATAGCACTTAATGAACCAGTGGGTGTAATGGGTGTCATTTGTCCTGACCTTGCTCCGTTAGCTTCTTTTATCACACTTATTGCGGCAGCTCTTTGTCAAGGAAATCGTTTGATAGTAATTCCTTCAGAAAATTTTCCTTTGCCTGCAGTAGATATGTATCAAATATTCGAAACATCAGATGTTCCTGGAGCAGCAATTAATATTGTAACAGGAAAACACAATGAACTCATTAATACACTTTCAGAGCACACCTCGGTTGATGGCATATGGAATTTTGGAGATTCAAAATACGAAACTAACATTGATAGAGCCTCAGTTTCAAATTTAAAACAAATATGGTCAATAAATGGCAATAACGTTAACTGGATTAACTATCATGCAAGCTTCAATAAATTGCTATTACGAAAATCGAGTCAAGTTAAGAATATTTGGATACCATATGGAGAGTGATATTTGATCAGATATTATTTAAATCAAAAGCGCCTGGTAGCAGTATTCCCATAGTTGTTTCTTCAAGAAACCCTTCAAGATTGCATAAATATACCGGAGTGTCAGCCTTTGAAAATTCCATTAGTCTTTGTCTACACCCCCCACAAGGAGTTGTGGGCTTCTCAGTGTCTGCCAACACTAAAATTTTAGCGATTTCAGTACACCCGTCAGTAACCATTTTTCCTATTGCTGAAGCCTCAGCACACATCCCTTGAGGGAATGCACCGTTTTCAACATTTACCCCTGTATATATAGTTGAGTTTATCCCGAGCAAGCTGACTGCAACACTAAAATTTGAATAAGGTGCATAGGCGTTAGAGAACACACTTTTTGCGTTCGAAAAAAGTAAGGCTTTTTTTTGCTTCATCTTATTTCTAATTTCTTGGATATCCTATGGTTTCAAGCGCCTCTTTAATTTCTTCTAAAATCAGCGGATCATCTATAGTTGCTGGAACTTTAAATTCTTCGCCATCGGCAATTTTACATACGGTTGAACGCAAAATTTTTCCAGATCGTGTTTTTGGCAAGCGTTTTATAATCAGTGCTTGCTTAAAAAATGCAACAGGCCCAAGCCTATCTCTAACCATTTGTATCAACTCTTTTTGAACCTCGCCTTCAGGTCTATTTACCCCATCTGTTAAACAAACCAAACCAAGTGGGACCTGCCCCTTTAATTCGTCACTTATTCCAACAACTGCACACTCAGCAACATCTTTGTGATCAGCTAAAATTTCTTCCATTGCTCCCGTAGACAATCTGTGGCCTGCAACATTAATTACATCGTCCGTTCTTGCCATTATATACATATACCCATCTTCATCCTTCAACCCGGCATCACCTGTTTCATAATATCCAGAAAATTTTGACAAATATGCCGAAACAAATCTGTCATCAGCTTTCCAAAGCGAGGGTAAAGCTCCGGGAGCAAGAGGTAACTTTATAGCAATTGATCCTAACTGATTAGGAGGCAATATATTACCATTCTCATCTAGAACATCGATCTCAAAACCAGGGATTGGTACAGATGGTGAACCAACTTTAATTTCCAGCTGCTCAATACCCCAAGGATTTCCAATCATCACGTGTCCACTTTCTGTTTGCCACCAATGATCTATAACAGGTATTTGGAGCAAATCCTTTGCCCAGTTTATAGTATCAGGGTCTGCTCTTTCTCCAGCCAAAAACAGTGTTCTTAAACTCGTTAAACTATACTTTTTGAGAAAATTACCTTTTGGATCAGCCCTCTTTATTGCCCTAAAAGCGGTAGGGGCAGTAAAGAGCGACACAACGTTGTGATCGCTTATTACTCGCCAGAAAGTACCAGCATCTGGTGTTCCAACAGGCTTTCCTTCAAAAAGAACACTAGTAGTACCACTTACTAAGGGAGCGTATACTATATAGGAATGACCTACAACCCAACCTACATCAGAAGCAGCCCAAAAAACTTCGCCAGGATGAATATCATAAAAGTTTTTCATGGTCCAATTTAGACTTACCAAATGCCCGCCTACAGGTCTTATAACACCTTTAGGCTGCCCTGTTGTGCCAGAGGTATAAAGAATATATAAAGGGTCTTCTCCACTCACTGGAACACAGTCAGCTTCATCAGCCTCTGAAACTAAATCATTCCAATCAAAATCTCGACCCTCTATCAAATCCGCTTTCAACTCGTCTCTTTGGTAAACAATACAAAAATCGGGCTTATGCTCTGCTAATGAAATTGCTTCATCGAGCAAGGGCTTATAGGGAACAATTCTGCCAGGCTCTAAACCACAGGAGCCCGCAATTATCGCTTTTGCGTTACAATCATCAATTCTTACAGCTAACTCACTTGAAGCAAATCCTCCAAAAACTACAGAATGAATGGCTCCAAGCCTAGCGCACGCAAGCATAGCAACTACCGCCTCTGGGATCATTGGCATATATATAATTACTCTGTCACCTTTTTTAATACCTTTTCCTTTTAGAACTCCGGCTAACTTTGCAACGTTTTGCTTAAGCTCTAAATAGGAAATTTTTCTTACTTTTTTACACATAGCGCTATCATAAATGATTGCGATATCTTCTCCTTTTCCATTCTCGATGTGTCTATCAATGCAATTATAGCAAGCGTTTATTGATCCACCCGTGAACCAATTATAAAAAGGCTTTTTGCTATCATCCAAAATTTTGTCAGGAGCTTTGTACCACGTAATTTCTTTTGCTTGGTTTTTCCAAAATCCTAAAGGGTCTTGCTTCCAGTCGTTATAAACTTTTTGATAACTCAATTGATCCTCCTGTCTAACCATAGATTTGAACAGGCGTTCCTGCTAAAGCCGAAATATTTAAAAGTCCTCTAGTGGTTATTGATGGGCTAACAATATGTGCTTTATTTCCCATCCCCATTAAGATAGGTCCTACTTCAATCCCATTAGATCTCATTTTTAAAATGTTACGAACACCACTCGCTGCATCTATATTACTGAATACTAGAACGTTTGCTGAGCCTGTAAATCTACTACCCCTAAAAATTCTTTGTCTTAAATCCTCATCAAGAGCCGAGTCAGAATGCATTTCACCCTCATATAAAAAATCTAATTTTTTGCTATCAAGTATGTGAAGCGCTTCTCTCATTCGTCTTCCTGAATCAGTATCTAAACTTCCAAATTGAGAGTGAGAACAAAGGGCAATTTTAGGGGTAACACCAAAACGTTTAGTATGTCGTGCCGCTCCAATGACGATCTCAGCTATCTCTTCTGCAGAAGGGTTTGGATGGATATTGCAATCAGCCACAAATAAGACATCTGACTCTAATATCATCATTGATAATGCTCCAACGGGCTTCAATCCGTTACCAGATAAAATTTCTTCAATATATTTTAGGTGCCATAGATATTGTCCAAAAGTTCCACAAATTAAGCTGTCAGCCTCGCCTCGTTTTACCATAATTGCTCCGATAGCTGTTGTGTTTGTTCTCATAATTTCTCTAGCTAAAGCTGGTGTGACGCCTTTTCTCTCCATTATTCCTAAATATGCTTCCCAATATTCTCTGAACCTAGGATCATTTTGGGGGTTTACCAGCTCAAAATCTTTACCGTGCACTAGCGGCAACCCATATCTCTCAATTCTATTTTCAACTACTTCTGGTCGCCCAATCAGTATTGGTTTATCATTCGTTTCCTCTAACAAGGCTAAAGCAGTTCTCAGCGTTCGCTCATCTTCTCCTTCGGCAAAAACAATCTTACGAGATGATGTTTTTGCTGCTTCGAAGACTGGCTTCATTAAGATAGTAGATTTATAAACTGATCCTTCCAATTTTTGTTTATAAGCCTCCACATTTTTCAAGGGACGAGAGGCGACCTCACTTTTCATTGCAGCCTCTGCTACCGCCACTGCAACATTCGGCAATAGTCTTGGATCAAAGGGTTTCGGAATAAGATACTCTTTGCCAAACTTTAAAATTTCTCCCTGATATGCTTCTACAGTTTCTGCGGTTGAAGTTTGTCTCGCTAGATTCGCTATGGCGTGTATACAGGCTAATTTCATTTCATCATTTATTTGTGTGGCTCCAACATCTAGCGCACCTCTAAAAATGAAGGGAAAACATAAAACGTTGTTTACTTGGTTTGGATAATCAGATCGACCTGTGGCTATCAGCGCATCAGGTGCCACCTTTAGCGCATCAGCTGGATTGATTTCTGGATCAGGGTTAGCAAGAGCAAAAATTATTGGTTGCTTGTTCATTTTGAGAACCATTTTACTGGTCAATACACCTGGGCCTGAAAGTCCTAAAAACATGTCGCAATCTTTAATCACATCATCTAATTTTGACAAATTACTGTCTTGAGAAAACCGTTTTTTCTCTTCATTCATTTCACTTCTATTTTTTGTAATTAAACCCTTACTATCGCTGAGCCATATATTTTCTCTTTTTGCACCCAATTTCACCAACATTTCTAAGCAAGCTATTCCAGATGCTCCTGCCCCGACCGCAACGATTTTAATATTTTCAATTTTCCTATTTGAGAGTTCTATTGCATTGACGGCTGCTGCACCTACCACTATCGCTGTTCCATGTTGGTCATCATGGAAAACGGGTATTTTCATCTTTTCTTTGCAAAGTCTCTCCACTTCAAAACAGTCCGGCGCCTTAATATCTTCTAAATTTATCGCACCAAAAGTTGGCTCTAAAGACGCTACTATCTCGGCAAGTCTTTGTGGGTTATCTTCATCCACTTCGATATCAAAACAATCGATATTTGCAAACTTCTTAAATAGAACGGCTTTTCCTTCCATCACAGGTTTAGAGGCACTAGGTCCTATATTTCCTAAACCTAAAACGGCTGTACCGTTGGAAATCACTGCGACTAAATTTCCTTTCGAGGTATACTTAGAGGCGGTATTTTCATCTTCCTTTATTTCCAAACAAGCCTCGGCAACTCCTGGAGAGTATGCCCTTGAGAGATCTCTCTGGTTAGCCAAAGGTTTTGTCGCTCTAATTTCCAACTTACCCGGTTGTGGAAACTCATGATAATCAAGCGCAGCTCTTTTAGAACTATTTTCTTTTGAATTCCTTGCCAATTTTTCCTCTTAAATTAGTGGTTACGACCCTTTTTATTAAACAATAACTGAATAATCTCATCTGCTGCTCTTGGAATATTAGTGCCAGGTCCAAATATTGCACTAACCCCACTGTCTATCAAAAATTTATGATCTTGATGTGGAATAACGCCGCCACAGATTACCAGCACATCTTGTCCATCTCTCTTTTCTAGCTCCGCGATTAATTGTGGAGCCAGTGTTTTATGGCCTGCCGCCTGTGTTGAAATACCAATGACATCAAATTTTCCATTCAGTGCATCCTCAGCTGCCTCAGATGGTGTCTGAAATAAAGGACCTACTTTTACATCAAACCCAAAATCGATAAATGCTGAAGCAATTACTTTTGCTCCTCTATCATGCCCATCTTGCCCCATTTTCACAACTAGCATCTTAGGCTTCCGCCCCTCCATTCTGGTAAAGCTGTCCACAATGTCTATTGTCTGCTCGATCTCCTTTTTATTTTTGAAGGACTTAACATATTGCCCTTTACCAACTTCACTTGTTGTTGAATACCTTGTGTAAACTTCCTCTAAAGCATATGACATTTCTCCGACAGTGGCTCTCTCTCTAGCAGCCTCAATTGCCAATGCTAAGATGTTTCCGGTGCCGTCTTTTGCTGCTAATTTCATATTATTAAGCGCAGCTATACATTTTTTTTCATCTCTGGAACTTTTTATATTTTCTAGTCTTTCAATTTGCTCAAGACGTACTTTTAAGTTATCTACATCTCTGACTTCGACGTTTTGTTCATCCTCCCCAACGTATTTATTCACTCCAACAATTACTTCCTCACCACTATCTACCTTAGCCTGACGAATTGCTGCTGATTCTTCTATTCGTCGCTTAGGCAGACCGAGCTCAACCGCCTTAGTCATACCTCCTAATTCTTCAATTTCCTGAATCTGTTCCCATGCCTTTTCACAAAGTTCGTTAGTTAAAGTTTCCACGTAATAACTGCCGGCTAGCGGATCAACCACATTTGTTATTCCAGTTTCTTCTTGAAGAATTAATTGAGTATTTCTAGCAATTTTTGCCGAGAACTCCGTCGGTAAAGCAATAGCCTCATCTAGAGCGTTTGTATGAAGACTTTGAGTTCCGCCTAGCACAGCTGCTAGTGCCTCATATGCAGTTCTAACCACATTATTGTAGGGGTCTTGTTCCTGTAAGCTTACACCTGAGGTTTGGCAATGTGTCCTAAGCATCAATGAGCTAGATTTTTTTGGATTGAATTCCTTAATAATCCTTGCCCATAAAATTCTAGCAGCTCGAAGTTTTGCTACCTCCATAAAGAAATTCATACCGATCGCAAAAAAGAATGACAGCCTTCCAGCAAAATCATCAATATTTAAGCCCTTAGATAAGGCCGCTCGTACGTATTCTTTCCCATCAGCTAAAGTGAATGCCAGTTCCTGTACTAAATTAGCTCCAGCTTCTTGCATATGATAGCCAGATATTGATATAGAATTGAATTTTGGCATCTCTTTGCTTGTAAATTCTATTATATCAGCAATCAATTTCATAGAGGGTTCGGGAGGGTAAATATAGGTATTTCGGACCATAAACTCTTTTAGTATGTCATTCTGAATGGTACCCGTTAATTTCTCTCTTGGCACCCCTTGTTCCTCTCCCGCAACAATAAAGCTTGCCATTATAGGTATAACTGCTCCATTCATCGTCATAGAGACAGACATTTGATCCAATGGGATACCCTCAAACAAGATTTTCATGTCTTCTACAGAGTCAATAGCGACACCTGCTTTACCCACATCTCCTTCAACTCTTGGATGGTCACTATCGTATCCGCGATGAGTAGCCAGATCGAATGCAACCGATATCCCTTTCTGCCCAGACGCAAGATTTTTTCTATAGAACTTATTACTCTCTGCAGCTGTAGAAAAACCAGCGTACTGTCTTATTGTCCACGGCCTACCAGCATACATCGTTGCTCTTGGTCCTCTCATGAACGGCTCTTTACCTGGAATACTATTTAAGTGTTCGAGTCCTTCAAGATCAGTCTTCGTATACAAAGGTTTTATATCTATCCCCTCTGCTGTTTCAACATTAAGGGATTCTAACTTTTTTCCTCTTAATTCTTTTTCGGCTAAATGCTCCCATTCAGAAAGTTTTTTGTGCTGCATGTTATACCTTATTCAAACTCAATAATTACATCATCTACTGCCAAACTGTCACCAGCTGCTACATTGACTTTTTTAACCTTACCTTTTTTCTCAGCTCTAAATACATTCTCCATCTTCATTGCTTCAACAGAACATAAAATTTGACCTTCCTCAATAAAATCTCCATTCTTTACACTCATAGAAACCAAGAGCCCCGGCATGGGACATAAAAGAAATTTCGATGTGTCGATAACTTCAGGCTCCTTTATAAATTTAAATAACTCTTTTTCAGTTTCATTACATACAACTACTGTATCCAAAAAACCTCGGTACTCTACAGTAATTCCTTCATCCTTAAATCTTAAATTTGCGACAATATTTTTTTTGTTAAAACTTGCGCTTATCAGGGCATCGCTCGGTTTCCAACTAGTGACAAACTTTAACTGCGTGTCATCTACAATAACAGTATGCTCATGGTCACCTCTCTGAATTTTAACAGCAACCCATTGATCCTCAAACTTTATAAAATATTCACCATCCGTATTCCTTTCAGAAGGGTTTATTCTTCCTGAAATTAATTGATCTCTCATATTTTTTGTATGCTGTGCAAACCCGACTAAAGCAGCTAATTGGTTGCGTTCCTCTTTAGAAAGTGTCTCACCTTTAAATCCTTCAGGATAGTTTTTTTCTATAAAAGCTGTTGAAATATCGCCTTTACGAAAATCAATATTCCTATAAACACTATGTAGAAAGGGTATATTTTGTCCTATTCCCTCAATTTGATAATTATCCAAAGCTTCCTGCATGTAGCAAATAGCATGTTCCCTAGTTTCTCCCCAAGAACATAACTTAGATATCATCGGATCATAATAAATACTGATTTCTCCACCTTCAATTACACCACAGTCATTTCTAATTACTTTATCCTTTTCATCGAATACTTTAGGGGGGTTAAACTTGGTTAATCTTCCGGTAGATGGAAGAAAGTTTCTGTAGGGGTCTTCTGCATAAATTCTACTTTCTAAAGCCCAACCCTTTAGTTTTACTTCGTCTTGCATTAAATTTAATCGCTCCCCATAAGCAACTTCTATCATTAATTTTACAAGATCTAGACCAGTTACTAGTTCTGTAACGGGATGTTCTACTTGCAAACGTGTATTCATTTCTAGGAAATAAAAATTTTTATCTCCATCAACTATAAACTCTACCGTTCCAGCAGAGCAGTAGTTTACTGCCTTTGCCAAACTTACAGCTTGATCTCCCATTTTCATTCTTAGCTGGCTGTCAAGGAAGGGACTTGGGGCTTCTTCAATAACCTTTTGATTTCTTCTTTGAATCGAGCATTCTCTTTCCCCCAAATATATACAATTTCCAAACTTATCAGCTAGCACTTGGATCTCTATATGCCTAGGATCAGTTATATACTTCTCGATAAAAACTCTTTTATCACCAAAGGATTTTTCTGCCTCATTTTGAGAGGAAATTAAACCTTGTTTTAATTCGCTCTCTGAACCAACGATTCTCATACCCTTACCACCACCGCCTGCTGATGCTTTAATTAATACTGGAAACCCAATATCTTTAGCAATTTTTTCTGCTTGATTTTCATCAGAAATTTCACCTAAAAACCCAGGTACGATCGATACTCCTGCTTCTTCAGCAATTTTTTTTGATGATATTTTATCACCCATTGAATCTATTGCTGAGCTTGGAGGTCCTATAAAAACCAAATCATTTTTTTCTACTTCTCGAGCAAAATCTGAATTTTCTGAAAGAAATCCATAGCCTGGGTGAACTGCCTCTGCGCCCGTTTGTTTCATAGCAGAAATAATTTTTTCTTTATCTAGATAAGAACTTTGTGCAGGACTTTCTCCTATATATATTGCCTCGTCGGCCATCAAGGTATGTGGGGAATACCTGTCTGCGTCTGAATAAACAGCAACTACGTTTATACCCATAGCTTGGGCTGACTTAATTACACGACAGGCAATTTCACCTCTGTTTGCGACAAGTATTTTATTAAACATTTTAATTCACTACCCTATTACATCAGGAAAATTTTTTTCTATTTCCTTTATATCTAAAACCAAAAGAGCCTCATAGGATTTGGGATCGAAGTTTTTTTCTGCACTTTTAATCTCCCTATCGAATAACCAGCTAATCCTTCCAGCATCAAGGTTTCCTCTCAGAAATGGCCTATCACCAAAAATATCATAAAGATGAGAGAGAAAAACCGTATCCGCAATTATGTCATTTTTTCGTCGATCTGCATACCTTTCTCTTCTGAAAATTTTAGCAGGCTCAACTTTATTTTCGCGCCGTATAGTAAAGTGCACCTTCGTTTGCTTTATTCCCGATGGAAATCCCCTATGCTTAAAAATCTTATACCTCGTTAAAGTGGAATATTGTCGTGTTTTTTCAGTGGGTTTGATAATTTTTTATTCCTTAGGCTGGCGAATGCTCTTGCAATTCTACGCCGTGTATTTCTTGGCATAATGACCTCATCTATAAATCCCTTTTCAGCCGCAACAAAAGGGTTAGCAAATCTCTCTTCATAAACTTTTCTATGATTTTCTAGCTTTCCACTATCGCCAAGATCTGCTCTATGTATTATTTCCACAGCTCCCTTTGCTCCCATAACTGCAATCTCAGCAGTTGGCCAAGCATAATTGAAATCTCCTCTAAGGTGCTTAGATGCCATAACATCGTATGCTCCGCCGTATGCTTTTCTTGTTATAACCGTAACTTTTGGCACTGTAGCTTCTGCGTAAGCAAATAAAAGTTTAGCGCCGTGCTTTATTACCCCGCCATATTCCTGTGAGGTGCCAGGTAGAAATCCTGGAACGTCTACGAAAGTTAAGATTGGTATCTCAAATGCATCACAAAAGCGAACAAATCGGGCAGCTTTACGAGAACTATCTATATCAAGACAGCCTGCTAACACCATAGGTTGATTTGCCACAACTCCTACAGTTGACCCATTCACTCTAATGAAACCAACTAGAATGTTCTTTGCAAATTCCTTCTGAATTTCAAAGAAGTCATTTTCATCCGCTATTTTAATTATCAATTCCTTCATATCATATGGTGTATTGGGGTTTTCAGGAACTAATGTATCTAGGGAATTTTCTGATCGATTTATCGAGTCGAATACTTCTACAGTAGGGCTCTTGTCAGTATTATTTAGTGGAATGAAGTCGAAAAATCTTCTCACTTGTTTAAGCACAATGATATCATTGTCGTACGCCGCATCAGCAACACTTGATTTGCTGGTATGCGTCTTTGCTCCGCCAAGTTCTTCTGCACTAACTACTTCATTTGTAACAGCTTTAACAACATCTGGACCGGTAACGAACATATAGCTTGAATT
>CACBNQ010000032.1 GCA_902540655.1 uncultured Alphaproteobacteria bacterium
ATTCCATATTTTCGTCTTTTATCATAACATGTATAAAGATGAGAATTAATATTTCGATTTATGTTTAATTTTTAATTATGTCAATCAAAAGTGAGATTAGGATATCTAGATGTCTGGCCAAGGCTGGCTTGGCATCTAGAAGAGAGGCTGAAAAATTAATCCTAGACGGAAGGGTTACTTTAAATGGAAAGACGGTAGTCGAGCCTTGGAGAAACTGTAATAAAGAAGACTTATTGAAATTAGACGGTGTAGTTGTGAGTCAGTCACTCCCTACAAGTTTACATGTGCTTCATAAACCCAGAGGTTACTTAAGTACGTCAAAAGATTTACTGGGTAGAAAGACCATATTTGACCTAATTGATGGTAGATCACAACACTTAATGATTGTAGGTCGGCTGGATTATAATTCCGAAGGCTTGATGATTTTAACAAACAATGGAAAATTAAAAAGATATCTTGAATTACCAAAAAACAAGTTTGAGAGGGTTTATAAAGTAAAAATAAGGGGTCACTTAACGAACTCAATTTTAACCAAGATAGAAAGAGGTGTGTCATTGGATGGTATAAACTACAAACCTATAGTTACCAGAGTTTTAGAAAGTAAAAATTCATATTCATGGATTGAAATGGTCTTAACCGAGGGTAAAAATAGAGAAATCAGAAAAATATTAGCCAGTTTCAACCTTACTGTAGTGAGACTGATAAGGAAAACGTTCGGACCATTCAAATTAGATGGTTTGCAACCCGGAGAGTCAAAAAAATTAAAGCTAGAGAATTTCACCATTTTCAAAAATTTCTAGACCGAAAATTGATTGAAATTGATTTTTTTTTGCTGTAACTCTCTTGGTGCGGATGGTTGGGTGGCCGCAGCCTACAAGCTGAGGAAAGTCCGGACTCCATGGAAGATGGCGCCAGCTAACAGCTGGCCAAGGTAACTTGAGGGAAAGCGCCACAGAAAATATACCGCCTAATTATTAGGTAAGGGTGAAAAGGTGAGGTAAGAGCTCACCGCTTTTTTGGTAACAAAAAAGGCACGGCAAGCCCCACCAGGAGCAAGACCTAATAGGGACTCGTGAGCATAGCTCGGTTATTCCAGACAGAGTCCGGGTTGGTCGCTAGAACTTATTGGTAACAATGGGTCGAGATGAATGGTCACCAAACACAAAGTGTTTACAGGATCCGGCTTACAAATCATCCGCACAAATTAAAAAAAATTTCCATTGATTTCCATAAAATTCCATGATATCCCATACTGTAGCAGACGCGATATAAAAAATGAGGATAATTTCCAAGGAAAATAAGCAGGTTTATACAGGCATCGCGTCTGCACCAAACCAACAACAGCTTGATAACAAGAATATTAGAAGAGCTATGTATCAGGCCTGTGGGGAGATTTTTATTGATAAGGCGATTTAGAGGTGAGTCATTACATAAGGTAGATGCTAAAGGACGTGTCTCAGTCCCTGCGGCCTTTCGCCGTGTTCTTGAAGAGGGTGATCCGGACTTCAGTAGAGGGTCTTCCCCAAACTTCGTAATTGTATATGGAGGTGTGAGAAGTGATTGTTTGGAGGGCTATACTATTAGCTCGATTAGCAAAGTTGATAAACTTATTAGTAAATTACCAAGGTTTTCAAAAGACAGAGAAATGCTTGAGCGATTTATAAATACCCAATCTACATACATGCAGTTAGATGAGACAGGAAGAATAGTTTTATCTCACCGGCTTAAAGAGAAAATTGGTATTGGGGATGAAGCGATATTTGCAGGTATGGGCGAAAAGTTTCAAATATGGGAACCAAAAAACTATCAAAATGAACTAAACGCCTTGGACTCATCTTTCAAGAACTTATCAGAAGATGAAAACCCTTTTTTGAAATTAGATCAATTACAAGAGTAATTATTTTGGGAGATTGGGAAGATATTGCAAGAACATGAACCGGTTTTACTTAACGATTTTATAAGTTTAGTAGAGCCAATTACTGGTTGTTGGATTGATGGCACATTTGGAGCTGGGGGTTATACTAGAGCTTTGCTTCAAAATGGTGCTTGTAAAGTTTTAGCAATAGATAAGGATTCTTCGACAAAAGTATTTCTCAAGAACATACAAAATGAATATGGAGATATGATAAAGTTTTACAATCAAAACTTTGCAGATATGCAAAAAAATAATGATATTACTTGTAGAGATGATATCTGTGGGGTTGTTTTAGATCTTGGTGTTTCATCGATGCATTTAGACAATCCTTTAAGGGGATTTTCATTTAAGGAAAGTGGCCCTCTCGATATGAGAATGGGTAATCAACCTGGCCCAACTGCCTCCGACATAATAAATCTTTGTTCAGAGGCTACTTTAGCTGATTTGATTTTCTTTTATGGGCAAGAAAGAAAAGCAAGAAAAATTGCAAATAAAATTGTTAAAGAAAGAAAAAAAAGGAAAATAAGTACTACACTGGAATTAGCAGAGATTATAAGAGCCATAGTCCCAAAAAACTTAAAAAAGGATCCCGCCACAAGAACTTTCCAAGCAATTAGAATTGCTGTGAACAATGAATTAGAGGATTTATCAAAAGCTTTGGTATTCGCTGAAAAAATAGTGAGAAAGGGAGGAATTATAGCTGCAGTGACTTTTCATAGTCTTGAGGATAAGATCGTAAAAGATTTTGGAAAAATAATGTCAGGAAAGGCTGCCTCAACAAACAGGTATAGTCCACCAACTTCTAAAACTTATCCATCTCTTGTACCTATAAATAAAAAGCCAGTAGTTGCTACTATTGAAGAGCTCGATAAAAATAAAAGAGCAAGATCTGCAAAACTTAGAGTTTACAAAAAAGTTTCAGATAGCCCATCAAGAGATTTTGCAACAATGAAATTTCCACAGATCGAATTGGGTATATGAAATGTTGAGGTTTCTCCTATTTGGAACTCTCGTAGGAAGTACTTTCGCTCTAGGTTTGTGGGCATATAAAATAAACTATGAAAGTCGAGCTGCTGATCAAAGAGTAAAAGAGCTTGAAAAATCTATCCTCTCGGCAAACAAACAGTTCAAAATCTTGAATGCAGAATGGGCTCATTTAAATCATCCCGATCGTTTAAGAAAACTGGCTGAGTATTATTTCTTTGAGTTAAGGTTAACTCCAATCAACCCAGATGATTTCATTTCGTTTTCTGACGTATATTGGGGTCAATCGAGTGAAAATGAGCCAACGGCATTAGTAGATAAACGGCTTACTGGAATTGACCATGAAGAATAGTAATAAAGTAAAACTTTTCACAGAGCGTTCCAGAACTCGGTCAAGGCTAATCCTGTTTAGTTTGATGGTATTGACAGGGTTTTCTTTGATCAGCGGGAAAATAGCATTTCTTGCATCGAAGGAAAATAAAAAAAATATCAGTTATTCTGAGAAGGAGGAAATATATTCCAGATTAAATATTTCAGATAGGAATGGATATATTTTAGCAACCAACCTTGAAGGAGCTTCTGCCTATATCCGGCCAGATGAAATTCAGAAAAAGTCACTTACTACTCAACGATTAAAAAGTATATTTCCTGATTTGAATGAAGCTGTATTATTGAATAAATTAAATGACGGTCGAAAGTTCTTTTGGTTGAAAAGTATCGTTTCACCAAGACAGGAAAAAGCACTTTTTGATTTGGGTCAACCGGGAATTTATATAGGTAAAAGAGAGTATCGTTTCTATCCCCATGGAACGCTAGCGTCTCATGTAATTGGCTACACCAAAGTAAATGAGTTGGATGTCAACTATGCTGAAATCTCAGGAATTTCGGGTGTTGAGAGGGCTTTTGAAAATGAATTAGCAATAAAAAACTCATCTAAAGTAAAGGATTATTCTATTCATTTATCTTTAGATCTTCCAGTTCAAGCGGAAGTAGAAAATGTTTTGAAAGAATGGCAAAAAAGAATGGGAGCCAAAGCCGGAGGCGTTGTTATAATGAATATACATAATGGTGAAATTTTCGCCTTAGCTTCTTCACCAGACTTCAATGCTAATAAAGAGAGAGGAGAGCTTGGAAAAAATAAGGCTTCTAGTATATATTTTAATAGAGTTGTCCAAGGAGTCTATGAGATGGGATCAACTTTTAAAATATTCTCTGTTGCTCAGGGTTTAGAAGAGGATCTATTCACCTTAGATACCCAAATTGATACTAGAGCATTTAGAATAAACTCTAGAAAAATTGAAGATAAGTATAAATTTAATAGCGAAAGTTCTATCTATGAAATAATTGTTAGATCGTCAAATGTAGGATCTGCAAGGCTCGCTCAAATGGTTGGAGAAAAAGGATTGAAAGAAATTTTCTCTAAACTAGGGCTTTTGGAGCCAGTGGGCTTGGAATTAAGAGAGGCAAATACAACCCGGCCTATTTTGCCAAAAAATTGGCATGACATAACCTTGGCGACCGTATCCTATGGATATGGTATGTCGGTTTCACTATTACATTTAGCTAAAGCTTATGCAATCTTAGGGAATGGAGGGATCGATATAGAGCCTACCATTTTGAAAAAAAACTATGACAGCCAATCTGGATCTAGAGTTTTAAAGAAAACGACTTCTGATGAAATACTTAAACTATTAGAAGCAGTAGTTACTGACCAAAGAGGAACTGCAAGAATTTTGGGAAGTAAATATTATAGAATTGGTGGAAAAACAGGTACAGCAGAAAAAATTTCCCTAGAGAAAAAAGGATATCTTAAAGACAAGGTAGTTGCAAATTTTGTTGGCTTATTTCCGCTCCAAGAGCCAAGGTTCGTTATTGCAGCTTTTTTAGATGAACCGGAGAATAATTTTCTACAAGAGCCGTGCAGATACGCAAGTTGCACTGTAGTACCTATGGTTAAGAAGTTAATTGAGAGAACTGGGCCTTTAATGAACGTGACTCCTGATCACCAAGCATTGATGTTTTAGAGAGGTTTGTGTGTTTAGCAGAATCAAATTATGACTAAGCTGTCAAAACTCAACATCAGTGAAATTGAGCGAAATGGGCAATGGAACGATATAGATCCTGAAATCACGGGTATTGAAACAAATTCAATTAGGGTTGAAAAAGGAAATATCTTCCTTGCAAAGGCAGGTGATACAAAAAATACCCACGGAGTGCTTTTTAGCAATCATGCTATCGAGAGAGGAGCAAGTCTTGTTATTACCGACCCTGAAGGATTTAAATTTGCATTAGATAGAGACTTAAAACTAACCATACCTTTTCTATTGGTCAGAAATCTCGAGGCCACTTTAGATTATCTTTGTCAAATATTTTATACGGATGCACCAAAATTTATTATGGGAGTTACAGGAACAAATGGAAAAACGTCGGTAGTGAATTTTAGCCAACAGCTTATTGAAAAAAAAAACAATTCATGTGTGACCATAGGCACTTTGGGAGTTGGCGGGGTTTTAAGTTTAAGAACTGATAATACTACACCCGATCAATCTTTTATTGCTAGAACTTTGCAAAGCGCTAAGTTGAAGGGCGCCGATTATGCTCTTTTAGAGGTATCATCCCATTCCATAGTGCAAAAACGTATAAAAAATTTAGCATTTAATGTATTCTGCTTTACTAATTTATCTCAAGATCACTTGGATTATCATATAGATATGGAAACATATTTTCATGCAAAGTTAAGCATTCTTGATATGTTGAGGTTAGATACAAATATAATTGTTAATGTTGATGATGAATATGGGAAAATATTTTTTGCTAAAGCAAAAGATAAAGGTTTTAAAATTGAAACAATTGGTTTTAGCGATACAGCGGATGTCAAGCTAAGGGTCACGCAAGGTACTCCAGATATCCAATTTATAGAAATTATCAGAGGTAAATATTTTTATGCATTTCAAACACACTTAATAGGTGCATTCCAGGCGATAAATCTTGGAATGGCGTTACTTACTTGTGAAAAATTTGGGTTTGAGTTTGAAGATATAGTTAATTCTTGTAACTCATTGAAACCGGTTCCCGGTAGATTAGATTTCGTTGGGAAAACGAAAAAAGGAGCTTTAGTTTACATAGATTTTGCGCATACTCCTGACGCTTTGAAGCATCTTTTGGAAACACTTAGAGGGTTAACAAAGGGTGAGTTGGTTCTGGTATTTGGTGCAGGTGGAGAAAGAGATAAAGATAAAAGAAAGCCCATGGGTGCTATTGCATATAAATATTGTGATTTAATTTATGTAACAGATGATAATCCTCGTTATGAAGATGCCAAATCTATAAGAAAGCAAATTATTGAGAGCTGCCCAATTGCCATTGAAATTGAAGATCGAGCAGAAGCAATAACAACAGCAATTCAATTGGCCCGACTGGATGACATAGTCATAATTGCAGGTAAAGGTCATGAGCAAGTACAAATAGTAAGGGATAATTATTTTCCGTTTAGTGATTTTGAGCAAGCTAGTGTAGCAATAGAATTAATGGAGTAGATTACAATTGACTGAGGTTTTATGGAATAAATTTACAGCAGAGGCTGCTACCTTAGGTCAATGCGAATCATTCTGGGAAGCTACAGGCATATCGTTTGATACTAGGAAAATTATTAAAGGAGACCTATTTGTAGCGTTGTCAGGAAAAAGAGATGGTCATGATTTTGTTAAAGCAGCCTTTGATAATGGTGCAGCAGCTGCCATTGTTAGTAAAATTCCAAAAGGTTTGAATGATTGTGATAAGTTACTAGTTGTTGATGATGTTATGAAGGCATTAGTCAGAATGGCGAAGAGTGCTAGAATCCAATCTGATGCCGTGTTTATTGGAATTACTGGAACATCAGGCAAAACATCTACAAAAGATATGGGAGGCTTGGTTTTTAAGGAGTTTGGAAAGACATATTTTTCAGAGAAAAGCTATAATAATATTCTAGGTTGTTCATTAACTTTAGCTACTATACCAAAAGACACTGAATACGTTTTAGTGGAAATTGGTACAAATAGCTTGGGTGAGATTGCGGAATTATCCCATATAGTCCAGCCTGATTACGTGATTATAACTGATGTATCAATTGGGCATATTGAAGGTCTAAAGTCTTTAGATAACATTGTCGAGGAGAAAGCGTCCATTTGTTCGGGTCAGACAAAAAAGGGTTTGGCAATTATACCAAGTGGCATTGAAAAATTCAGCCAGCTTAAAGCAAAAGTTAGAAATTTTGGTTCTAATGTAATTTCTTTCGGGGATGATAAAGGCAGTGATGTGAGGATCAGCAATTTAGAAGTGTTAGGGAACGTTATTACGTCTACAGTTATAGATCAAAACCAGATGTCATGGAATGTAAAGCTTAAAACTGCCGGAAAGCATTACGTGAAAAATGCAGTTGCATTATTGACACTTGTTGCCTCACTAAACTTAGACCTATCCAAAGCAATTTTAGCCTTGCAGAGCTGGTCTCCTTTGGCTGGGCGTGGTCAAGTTTTAGAAGTTAAACTAAAAGTAAGCAATGGTATCAATACAATATACCTTATAGATGAGAGCTATAATGCAAATCCTAGTTCAGTAAAATCTTCTCTAGAAACACTTGCCTGTATTTTCACAAACAAAAAGGATAAAGGTGAGCATTACAGGAGGATAGCTGTATTAGGAGACATGCTAGAACTTGGATTTTCTGAGATACAAGAACACGTAAACATTTCCAAATTTGCAAGATTGGATAAAATTGATAAAATTTATTGTGTAGGCTCTAGAATGAAAAAACTTTTTGATGTGTTGCCACACTCTAAGCAAGGATATTGGACTGAGACTGCAGATGAAATGCAGCATGTTTTAGTTAATAAACTTAAAAACGGCGATATTATAATGATTAAAGGCTCTTTCTCAATAGGAATGAACACGATAGTTAACAAATTGAAAAACATTTAACAGTATAGAGTTGCAGGGATGTTATACTTTTTAAGTTTTTTATCAGATGGTGGTGATGTATTTAATTTATTTCGCTATATAACTTTTCGTGCCGGGGGTGCGTTTTTTACTGCTCTCACAATATTTTTTACGTTTGGTAAACACAGTATAAATTTTTTAAAAAAATTGCAAAAGGAGGGACAGCCAATTAGAGAGGATGGTCCTAAAGAACATATCATAAAAAAAGCCGGTACTCCTACAATGGGAGGAGTGATTATTCTACTAGCAGTAACAGTGTCTACTATTTTGTGGGCTCGCTTAGATAATCAATATGTTTGGATTATTTTGTTTGTGACCTTTTCTTTCGGCCTTATTGGATTAATTGACGATTATATAAAGGTCGTCAAACGAAGTTATGGGGGTCTTTCTGGTCGCCTGCGATTGCTATTTGGATTTCTGATAGCTTTCGTTGCTGCTTACTTTATTCAAATTCAACACTTTGATGATTTGAGTAGGTCTCTTGCTTTACCAATCTTCAAAGATCATTTAGTGTTTCTGGGAGTGTTCTTCTTCCCTTTTGCTATGATTGTAATTGTTGGTTCTGCTAATGCTGTCAATTTAACAGATGGATTGGATGGATTGGCTATCATGCCAGTTATAATCGCGGGAGCATCTTTAGGTATTATAGCTTATATAGTTGGCAGAGCAGATTATTCTTCATACCTTGATGTTCATTATATTAAAGGTAGTGGTGAAATTCTTATATTTTCCGCAGCTCTGATAGGTAGCGGTTTGGGATTTTTGTGGTACAACGCCCCTCCCGCTGCAGTTTTCATGGGTGATACTGGATCATTGTCTCTCGGTTCGGCTCTTGGTTGCATAGCAGTATCAATTAAACATGAGCTTGTATTATTGGTTGTTGGAGGGTTGTTTGTGATTGAGACACTTTCTGTGATCATCCAAGTATTATTTTTTAAGATCACAGGGAAAAGAGTTTTTCTAATGGCTCCAATCCATCATCACTTTGAAAAGCTAGGATGGTCGGAATCCCAAATAGTCATAAGGTTCTGGATAATAGCAGTCATACTCGCGGCTCTTGGAATGGCAACGCTTAAGCTTAGATAAAATGATAAATTTAAAAAACCTGAGAAGTAAAAAAGTGGGAGTTCTAGGCCTTGAGAAGACAGGTGTGTCTGTTATCAAGGCAGTTCAGCAAGCAGGTGGATTATTGATCTGTTGGGATGATGATAAACTCAAGAGAGATAACCTAAAAGTTGATGGTGTCACTGTTAGAGATCTTAACGATAAAAAAATAATTAGTGAGTTAGATTTACTAGTTGTGAGCCCAGGCGTTCCTCACTTATACCCAGAGGCACATCCAATAGTTACTTTGGCGTATCAGTTGAATATAAGAGTAGATAATGATATTGGACTATTTTTTTCAAGCCACGTTCAGGAAGAGTATGAAGGTTTCGGTGTTCCTCCAAAGATTATTGCTATAACTGGGTCAAATGGTAAATCTACGGCAACAGCGTTGACCAGTCACGTACTTTCAAAATTTTTTAGTGATGTAGAAATGGGAGGTAACATAGGCAAACCTGTTTTAGAACTTAGTCCACTTAAAGAAGGCTCTGTCAGGATCCTTGAACTCTCTTCCTATCAAATCGAATTGGCAAAATGTTTGGCACCAAATTTTGCTGCGTTCATTAATTTCTCCTCTGATCATCTTCAAAGACATGGAGGGCTTGGGGGCTATTTTTATGCTAAAGCGCGACTATTTCTGGAAAACTTAACAGATGTATCGGTAATTAATATTGATACTGCAGAGGGTTTATTTTTGTTTCAGAGGCTTAACACAGTAGAGAATAAAATAATAGCCATTAGCAGTAAACTTAATATCAAAAACTATTTATGGGCTGTGGGTCTAAAAGGATCTTTCATTACTGAATGGAGAAGAGGTCAGCAGGTCTACTCCTTTGATTTGAGGAATTTAGGGGATAGCTTCTATAGCTTGTGGGAAAGCGTTTTAACTGTTTATGCATTAGCAAGATCACTCGGTATAGCCCCTAAAAGCATACTAATCAAATGCAGTGGATTTGTACCACTTGCGCATAGGAGTCAATGGGTAGATGAAATTAAAGGCGTAGCATTTATCAACGATAGTAAATCTACAAATGTTGATGCAACTATACATGCGCTAAAAACTTTCAAAAATGTCCATTTGATTTTAGGTGGGCGAGCTAAAGAAGATAACTTTTGTCAACTTCAAGATAGCATGAAAAATATTTCTAGGATCTATCTTATTGGCGAGGCAGCTGCTCTCATAGCAAGTAAATTGGAAGGCCAAGAAATTGAGCAGTTTGATACTTTAAACGATGCTTTTGCTAGTGCGATAAGTATTGCCACAAAAGGAGACACGATTTTATTTTCTCCTGCCTGTGCTAGTTTTGATCAATACCTGAATTTTGAAGAAAGAGGTAAGCACTTTATCTCTCTAGTTCAGGAACATAGAAAAAATATAATTTAGTGTGTCTTTTTAATTAAAGTGATGGTAATGTCGTAGTCAAAAACGAGCAGTAAAAATGACTGATATAATACACGGCAGTTCCCGTGCTGTACCTGTAGACAATCCATTTTTTCGTTGGTGGCAATCGGTTGATCAATGGTCCTTGGTTGCGACTTTAGGCTTAATTGTGATGGGGTTGCTTCTATCAATGGCAGCCTCTGCTCCCCTTGCGGATTCAAATGGCATGCATGCTTTTTACTATGTTAACAGACAAGCTATTTATGGGGTGATGTCATTTTGCGTGATTATCTTTTTATCCACCACAAGCTTATCAGTTGTGAGAAGATTTGGAATAATAGGTTTTTTTTTAGTAGTTATTGCGCTTGCTCTTCTTCCCATTTTTGGAACGGATTTCGGGAAAGGAGCAGTGCGATGGTTCTCTGTAAATTGGTTAACAGTTCAGCCGTCTGAATACTTAAAACCATTCTTTGTGGTCTTTATATCTTGGATTGTTGCGGGTAATATTCAGAGCAATCCAAGAGCGGGATTGATTTTATCTTTTTTTTCAATGGCTATTTGCGTATTTTTACTCACCATGCAACCTGATTTAGGTCAGACCGTGGTTTTGATTGGTTGTTGGGTTTTAATCCATTTTATTGTTGGGGTCTCATGGCTCTTTTCCGCAGTTTTTTTTACTTTTGTCTTAACTGTTGCTTTTATCTTTATTCAATTCTCTAATCATGTGGCGACCAGATTGAAGAATTTTTTTTCTAGTGTAACTGAACCAACATCTCAGATGGGATTGGTTGAGCAAGCAATTCAATCTGGTGGGTTTTTAGGTGTTGGTGCTGGAAACGGAAAAATAAAATGGAGCCTTCCAGATGCCCATACTGACTTTATCATCGCTGTTGCAATTGAGGAATTTGGTCTAATAGTTTTTATTATTATTTTAACACTCTATGTAATTATACTATTGAGGACATTATCAAGATTACTAATGGAAAGAAATCCCTTTTTACTATTGGTTGGCCTTGGGTTGTTGACGATTATCCAGACACAGGCTCTTATAAATTTGGGGGTGGCAGCTCGCTTACTCCCCACAAAGGGTATGACATTACCCTTCATCAGCTATGGAGGGTCGTCAATGGTCGCTATGGGAATATTAATGGGTCTGCTACTCAACGTAACAAGGCGTAGAACTAGCGAGAATATAGACAGTTTCATGGGTGGAACGTAATGGATAGAAAAGGTATTTGCGTATTATCAACAGGCGGTACTGGAGGTCATGTCTTGCCTTGCACTGCTCTGGCTACTGAACTGAATGCTACTGGGTGGGAGGTAATTATTTTTACAGACATAAGGGGTTTACAGTATCTTGATAAGAGTTCTAATGAGTACTCAATAGAGGTTCTAAAAATCTCTTCAGAGACAGCTTCACTTAGAAAAAAAATCCTAGAGCTTTCTTATCAATTACCTCTTGGGGCTTTGCGATCAGGGAAACTTATGTTTAGGAAAAAACCTGAGTTTGTCATAGGTTTTGGAGGAGTTTCTACCTTCCCAATTCTGTTGATGTCCGTTTTACTAAGAATTCCTACTTTTATTCAGGAACAGAATTCAGTTTTAGGACGTGTGAACAGATTTTTTCAAAGGTTTAGCGCAAAAGTTTTTTGCCATTTTTCAAATACCACATATTTAAATCCAAAAATAGGGTTAAATACTGGTAACCCCATCAGAAATAAAGTACTTAAAAAGTTTAACTCCCAATACCTTGGGCCTGGCCCCTGGCCTATTACGGTTTTGGTACTTGGGGGATCACAAGGTGCAAGGTTACTATCTGACGCGTTACCGAACTGTATAGAAACGCTTTCAAAAAAAACTAAAGAACGCTTAACAATATTTCACCAGGCAAGAAAGGATGATATAGATAAAGTTTTTGCAGCTTATAGGGCTATGGACTTAAGAGCATGTGTTCGACCATTTTTTGAAGATGTAGAAAGACTAATGTCAGAGTCTCAAATCATTATTTGCAGATCTGGATCTAATACATTAGCAGATATATCGATAGTCGGAAGACCTGCAATACTTATACCTTTAAAGCATGCCAAGGATGACCACCAGCTTCGTAATGCCAGAATATTTGCTGAAGAGGGTGGAGCAATTGTGATTGAAGAAACCCCAAGTCTTGCCGAAGATTTGTCGGAAAAGTTAAAGCTAATTTTGAATTCTCCCTCAAAAACAAGCGCTATGGCTGATAAAGCATTGAAAATGGCTAAACCTGATGCCTCAAAAGATATAATTAGAAACATTGAGGCATTTTTAGGAGAAAAAAAATGATTGCTACTAGATTACCCTTAAATTTGGGACCAATACATTTTATTGGGATTGGTGGTATAGGAATGTCCGGAATCGCTGAGGTTCTCGTAAATCTTGGTTACTCTGTACAGGGCTCCGATATAAAGAAAACCAACATAACAGTTAGGCTTGCTTCTTTAGGAGTAAAGACCTTCTATGAGCATGACAGAGAAAACGTCAGCAATTGTTCTGTTGTTGTTATTTCTTCTGCTATAGGAAAGGACAACATTGAGCTAGCCTTTGCGAAACAACTTGGGATTCCTATAGTTTCTAGAGCAGAAATGCTAGCAGAATTAATGAGAATGAAGTTAAATATTGTTGTTGCAGGTTCTCATGGGAAGACAACAACAACCTCACTTGTTGCCTCAATTGCAGAGGTGGGAAATTTAGATCCTACAGTCATCAATGGCGGGGTCATAAAAGCATATGGTTCTAATGCAAGGTTAGGAGAAGGAGAATGGATGGTTGTAGAGGCAGATGAAAGTGACGGGTCATTTAACAAACTACCTGCAACCGTTGCGATAGTAACGAACATTGACAAGGAACATTTAGATTATTATCAAAGTTTTTTAAACTTAAAAAGAGCTTTTGAAAGATTCATCTCAAGTGTTCCTTTCTATGGAGTAGCTGTTTGTTGTATAGATGATAAAAACGTCGCTAATGTAATCTCAAATATCAAGGACCGAAAAATTATTACTTATGGGTTTTCGGAAAAAGCAGATTTTACAATAAGAAATTTAAGAATTGGTGAACAAGGCACAAAATTTGACTTAGATGACAAGGTTGCAAATATTTATTTGAGAGACTTTCATTTACCAATGATAGGTCAACATAATGCTCTAAATGCTTGTGCTGCCATTCTGGCAGCTTCAAATTTGTCAGTACCTATAAAATTCATTAAAAGTGCGTTAGCAAACTTTGAAGGAGTATCGAGGCGCTTCACCAGGATTGGCTTCTTCAATGGAGCCACGATAATAGATGACTATGCACATCATCCTGTAGAAATCGAAGCCGTCATTTCTGCTGCCAAAGCAATCACAAACGGAAGGATAATAGTAGTACATCAGCCTCATAGATTTTCGAGGCTGAAATCATTATTCAAAGACTTTAAGAAATGCTTTAGAGGTGTAGATATTCTCGGTATAGCTCCTGTTTTTGCTGCTGGTGAAAACCAACTCGATGGGTTTAATAGTAAAACTCTGATTAAATCCTTTACGAAAAAAGAGGCAAAAAAAGTTGAGTATATTGAAGACGAAGTTTCGTTCAGTAAATTTTTAAAAACTAATTGTAAAAAGGGCGACATTTTCTTAACTCTGGGCGCTGGCAGTATAACTAATTGGGTTAATAACCTATCTTTTCTAAGCGATAAAAATGAATATGAATAAAAAGAGTAAATTGAGTTTCGTTGATGAAAATCAATTTTTAGGATCAATAAATTATTCTTTTCCATTATCAAAAATTAGTTGGTTGAAGGTTGGAGGACCAGTAGATATTTTGTTTAGGCCAAAAAATTTGGATGATTTATCTAGGTTCCTTTCTCTTAAACCGGTTGAAGTTAACGTTATGCCGATAGGAGCTTGTTCAAACCTTTTGGTAAGAGATGGAGGCCTTTCAGGAGTTGCGGTTAAACTAGGTGGGAGCTTTTCAGAAATAGAAATAAAAAATAATGAAGTAAAGATTGGAGCAGGAAATTTAAGCTCTAAGGTTGCTGTTAATTTATCTGAACAAGGTTACGATTTATCTTTTTTAAGAACGATACCCGGAACTATAGGCGGGGCAATAGCAATGAACGCGGGATGTTATGGAAACTACATAGGTGATTATGTACGGAGTATAGAAGGTGTTGATAGGTCAGGTAAAATTATTCGATTGAGTAAGGAAAATATTCAATTTGCATATCGCTGTAGTAGGTTGCCAAATGACTTTATTGTGACCTCCGCTATTTTGACACCAAAAATAGAAGAAAAAGGAGCAATAGAAGCAAAAATGATAGAGATGTTGTCCAAAAGGGAAGAGACACAGCCCATTAAGAAAGCAACCTGTGGCTCAACCTTTAAGAACCCTGATGGAAAATCATCACTCATGCTGGATGACTCAATAGATTTTAAAGCTTGGAGTTTGATTGATAGAGCAGGATTAAGAGGCAAACAAATTGGCAAAGCCATGGTATCAAAAAAGCACCCAAACTTTTTAATAAATCTCGGGGGCGCAACTTCTAAGGAAATGGAGTCGCTCGGAGAGTATGTAAGGAAATCAGTCTATGAGAAATTTAAAGTTTCGCTTGATTGGGAGGTAATAAGGGTTGGGAGAAAATAAAATTGAACACAACAGGTAATTCAAAAAATATCTCTAAGGTCCTAGTATTACAGGGAGGGGTTTCAGAGGAGAAAGAGGTGTCAGCTTCAACTGCTGAAAGCTGCATAGAGGCGCTTAAAAGAATAAACCTAGATGTCGACGCGGTGAGTATTAACTCAAACAATATGCATGACTTAGCTGAAGTCATAAAAAGTCAGAATCCTGATATTATATTTAACGCCTTACATGGTGGCATCGGAGAGAACGGGACTATTCAGGGTCTATTTGAAACACTAAAAATTCCATACACACACTCCGGGGTTTTATCTTCCGCAACGGCAATGAATAAATATATCTCAAAAAAAATATTTAAATCATCCGGGTTACCAGTGATAGAGGACCTGCTTTTAGGTGGAGAAGAACAATTACATCAGATACCTTTCGCCCCTCCATTTGTAATTAAGCCAAATAGTGGAGGTTCCTCTGTTGGAATTCACTTTATAAAATTCGAAGAGCAAATTGAAGAGGTTGGGAGGATTATTACAGATCAAGATAGGGAGTATATTTTGGAGAAATATATTCCTGGTAGAGAGTTAACAGTTGCTGTTCTAAATGGTAAACCTTTGACAGTTACAGACATTATAACTGACGACTGGTATAATTACGATGCTAAGTATAAAAATGGCGGATCTGAGCATATTGTTCCTGCAGATATTCCGCAAGAAATATTCGACCTGTGTATTAATTATGCAGTTACTGCACATAATACTTTGGGTTGTAGAGGTATTACTCGGTCGGATTTTAGATGGAATGAAAAGAATGGGAAAGAAGGTTTATACATACTTGAACTAAATACCCAGCCTGGGATGACCAAAACCTCACTTGTACCTGAGCAGGCAAAATACATCGGTCTAGACTTACAATACATTTGCCTAGAGTTGATTAAAGACGCATCGTGTAACAAATAGGTGAAAGATGAATTTATTGAAATCTAACGATCCAGCGCCATCGAGGTTATATTATAAGATAAACAGATTATATTACAGGCTTTGGTTCAGATTAGCGTTAATGATAGTTTTTCTAGTTGTCAGCATATTTCTATCGAAAAACTTTCTTTACAAAGACATAGACTTAAATGCAGAAATTAGATTTTTAAGTGAGGAAAGTTCCGCTATATACAAAGGCCTCACAGAACTCTCCATAACAAGAATTTTAGTAAAAGGTGCCCAAGAGTCGTTGAAAAAAGAAATAATAGCTTTAGTTGAGAGCTCTGCAACCGAAGGGTTTTCCGCGTTGAAAGCTCAGGCACTTAGAGCAAAGATAGAAGATATAAAAAAGGTTAAAAAAGCTTCTGTTAAGTTTTCTACTGATGGATTAGTAATTGTAAATGTCATTGAAAGAAAAGAAGCCGTGGTATTTTTTAATAATGATCTGTATGAGGTCCTTGATGGTAATGGAGTTATATTGTCTATAAAACAGAATTATGAAGGTTTATCAAGTTTCCCACTTTTGGTTGGAAAAGATGCATCAAAAAATATCAATGCATTATTAGCGTTAGTAAAGGAAATAGGATCATATCAATCAGAGGTATTATACTATGAATGGGTCGGAGAAAGACGATGGGATATTCATATGAAAAGCGAGTTGGTCTTCAAGTTGCCAGAGGATAATTTGAATAAAGGATTAAAAGTGATGCGCATTTTTTTAGGCAAGACAAATAAGCTTTCAAAAACCGTAGTTACTGTTGATTTGAGAAATATAGATAAACCAATTATAAGGTTTAGGAAGCCCCCATCTGTCGAATACATTGGAAAAAATGCTAGGAGGTTAGCAGGTTGAGGAAATTATTGCAGAGTCAGAGGCAGTTAAGGCAAAAAAGGTTCGCCGCTATAAAAAAGGGAACTGTTGCTCTGATAGACCTTGGAAGCTCTAAGGTAATGTGCTTAGTAGTTTCTCTCACCGGGATAAATCAAATTAATTCATTCTCAACTGGTAAATCAGATAGAGGAGTGACTTTCAGAGTTATTGGTGCATCAACCACAAAATCTAGGGGGATTAGGGATGGCGAAATATATGAGATGAGGGAAGCAGAAAGTGCAATAAGGACTGTAATTCAACGGGCCCAAAAAATGGCAGGTTGTCTAATTGAGAATGTTTTTCTGACCTTTTCTAGTGGCACTCAGAAATCTACTCTTATCTCATCCTCGATTGAATTCATTCAAAGGGAAGTAACAGAACTAGATATAGGACATGCGCTTTCGAAGGTAAATCTAGTTTATGATGATTTGAAAAGAGAAATAATCCACGCTTTGCCAGTAAATTTTAGTATTGATAATAAGCACGGATACATGGATCCGAGGGGAATAAGTGGATCGAAGCTGTCAGTCGACGTTAATATTGTTTCTATCCAATCGGACATAATAAAGAATATGGTGAGTTGTTTGAATAAATGTGATCTGTCTCTGGCAGGATTAGCACTTGCCCCCTATGTTTCTGGACAATCAAGCCTTCTTGAAGATGAAATGCAAATAGGTGTTGTTTGTATTGATTTAGGTGCTTCTAGTTCGAGTATATCAATTTTCTTTCGAAAGAATTTAATCTTTTCTGAATCGATAAGGATCGGAGGACAACATATAACAAGCGATATTATGCAGGCATTTCAAATCTCTTTCTTAGCAGCTGAAAGACTAAAAGTTTTGCATGGAGGTTTGATGCCTGCCAACTCGGATGATAGAGAAACTATAGAATTGCCTGACAATAATACAGATTTATACGCAGACAGAAGAGCTATAACAAAGTCTGAATTGCTAGGAGTAATACGGCCAAGAGTTGAGGAAATCTTCGATTCACTAAAGACAATATTAGATAGCTCGGACTTCGAGTTTCTACCTGGACAAAAAGTCGTTTTAACCGGTGGTGGTAGTAAGTTAGCGAATATATTAGATTTTACTTCTATATTTCTTGGAAAACCAACACGTGTCGCTGTACCAATGAGGATTCAAGGACTGCCAGCATCAGCTCATGGCCCTGAAGCAGCTGCTGCTATAGGGCTGGCCTTAAATCTAGCTCAACCGCAAGATGAGCTATGGGACTTTAAAGCACCTTTTGAGCATGAAGGGGATGAGCTAATAAGAAGAACATGGCGGTGGGTAAAATCAAACTGGTAAAACCTTTCCTAATAAAAACACGACTAGAGGATAAAAATAGTGACGAGCTAAAGTGATTCGGTTATTATACGAATCAGCAGAAAAAAATAAAAAAACTATATGGCAGGCAACAATGGCAATAAAT
>CACBNQ010000033.1 GCA_902540655.1 uncultured Alphaproteobacteria bacterium
ACCAATACGAAACTCGAGCTTAACCTCTGTTTTATCCGATTCATTTCTTTTCTTAATGTCATTCTGAAAAGCAACACCGCATTCAACGGCATTTACCGCACTTGGAAACTCCGCTAAAGCGGAGTCACCAGCTGTATTAAAGATAGAGCCTTTATATTTCTTAAGACAGGTTTTAAGTATTTTCTCACACTCGGCATAGGCCTTGAGCGTAGCATTCTCATCTCTTTCCATATGCTTGGAATAGCCAACAACATCGGCAACAAGGATTACAGCTATTTTACGGTCTATATCGGAGCTCATAATTCAACAGTATGGATAGTGAACGTATTTTACAACCAAGATCTAATTAAATGTGCCAATTAGACGCTAGAAACCACGTTTTAAATAACAAATGTCAATATGTAGGGTTTTAAAAATCCCTACCGCCAGTTTTATCTCCCTAGGAAATTTGTTATTATTTTTGGGTAGTAGCTTTAAAAATGTTTGGGCAGTTTTAATCACTTTTCATTATCTTTTATAAAATCAAAACAAGCTGCTGCAACATTTTCAGGTCTTTCGATATGGGTCCAATGCAGAGCATCTTTAATAATAACAAATCTCGAAAATCTTGCGCCTTTCTTTGTTTTTATAGTTGAGTATTTATTAGAAGAATTAGTTTTTACAAATTTCCTCCAATTTTTTTTCCATATTGGATCATCCCTATCTTGAAATTTTCCTCCTGGAAGAAGGTCCTCTATTTCATTTGGCCAAAAATTCCAAATACCCCAATAGGGTTGATCTCCAGTATGATTTGATATTATTCCAAAATCGCCGGGTAAATCAGCAAAAATATATGTCGGAAACCTCAATCTAAAAAGTCTAAAAATCCCAGTTACTTTACCAAATCCAATCAATCCCATAATTTTTCTATAAAATGGCATTTTTTTAGCTCCAGGAATTTTTTCTACTAGAAGCATCTCGTCGGATCCTTGAAATTGCATCATAGGAAAATCCGTGTCTAGTATACAAAAACCTCGAGATCGATCGGATCGCCTTTTTCCTTCATCAAGAAAATCGGTTTGTCGAAATATTTGTCTTGTAAGCTTAAAAAAATAACCAGATTGATTTGGCATTCTTTGAATTGCTTCCCATCTATCAGATATTTCTGTTCCTTTTTTGGCTACTGCTGCCTCTTTAGAAAATGAGGGCGCAATAAATCCAAAAGGAGCACCACCCATAATTGCGCTTTTCAAAAGTTTTGGAAACGCTTTAGTAGCCATAATTCGATGAGGTGGACCCAGAAAAATCCCCTTTTCAGTCAGTTTTGTCCATTCCTCTTTGAAATTGGTCCAACCCTGTGATCCTCTTGAATAAGAAATTGCCATCTCAGGGTACTGAGCAAGCATATTATCCATGATTATGCAGCCGCGATCATGTCCTACAAAATGAGCTTTCTTTATTTTTAATCCAACTGAAATAATTTTTTTAAGCGTATAAGCACAATTTTCTAAGTCAAATCGAGGATCTATTTTCACCTTTCCCCTCATTTTTATAATTTTGCTAGGAGGTATAAAACCGTCATATTTCGCCGTCATTGTAGAGTGCTTTTTAATTACTGTGTACTCTTCTAGAAATGGAACAGTTACAGTTATGAAATAAAATTTACTCTCTTTATCATTATTTACCATGTTAGACACTAGCCAGCGCGCGTCTGCTAGACTGTCTTCAAATACGCCCATCATTAAAATTACAGGTGTTCCTTTTTTATTTCCAGCCAATGAAACTCTGTGCTTATGGCCTTCAATCTCTATATATTTAACCGCGAAATTGATCCCGTTTGTTTGAGGAAGTGAGTATATTTTTTTTGTCATTTTTTAAGTTTGAACAATTTCGATTTTTGATGACCCAGACCCGTTGACTTTAGCAATGTTAAAGTTCAAAATAAATACCTAAAGTTTAGGAAAATATATTGAGATTAGGAACAGTTGAACATAAAAAAGAAATTAAAGTTATCGTTTTAGTTGAAAATGATACATTTCTTGATGTCGCGAAGGCAGCAGCTCAAGCTAGCATCACTGATTTCGACTTTACAGACATGCAACGATTAATTGAACAAGGCGAGAATGCTTTGGAGAAGGTATCGTTTCTGCTTGATCAAAGTAATGAGAGTTGTTTTATCTCCGCTGACGAAGTAGTTTTTCGCCCGCCTATAATACCATTACAATATAGAGCATTTTCAATTTTCGAAGATCATTTAAAAAATGCGTTTGCACAAGCTACTAAGCTTTCAGGTATAAAGTATGAGATACCTCCAGTGTGGTATGAACAGCCAATTTATTATAAAGGCAATAGACTCTCTTTTGTTGGTCATAAAGCAGAAATAAAATGGCCATCATTTTCCGAATTTTTAGACATAGAATTGGAAATAGCAGCTATTATTGGAAAAAAAGGGAGAGATATTAAAGAAGAAGAAGCGTCAAATTATATTTTTGGCTACAGTATTTTAAACGATATATCTGCAAGAGATGCACAAATGAAAGAAATGCCTGGTCAAATGGGGCCGGCAAAAAGCAAGGATTTCGATACTGGCAATGTTCTAGGCCCTTTTATTTTAACAGCAGATGAAGTTGATCACCCTGTTGCTTTAAACATGGAAGCAAGAGTAAATGGGAGCGTCTGGGGCGGTGGTAATAGTAAAGATATGCATCACTCTTTTTCTGATATAATTGCTCACATTTCTAGATCAGAGACAATTTACCCCGGAGAGGTTATCGGTTCAGGGACGGTTGGTACCGGTTCAGGGATAGAGTCCGGTAAAAAACTAGCCCCAGGTGATGAATTTGAACTTGAGATTGAAAAGATTGGGACTCTTTCTAATAGAATAGTAAGGACAGGTTTATGAGCAAATGGGATACCACTGGTCTTGATGAAAACAAAAAACCGAGGTTAGACTATAAAAATCGTGATCAATTATCTGATGAGTTAAAAGATATCTTTGACTCTATCGTGTCTTCCAAAAGAGGTGTGGGAACCCTATCAAATGGCGCACTTCCAGGACCTTTTAATGCTTGGATGTATACAGATACTGAAATGGCGGACGCTTTGGATAAAATTGGCGTTGCCATCAGAGTAAATACTAAAAATGCTCCTGCAGATATGAAAGCAATCGCTATATGTACTGTTGCGGTACATTATAAAAGTAATGTAGAATTCTGGGCACACAGTCAAACTGCTCTGGCAAATGGTGTTTCTCAAGACATTTTAAATGATTTACTCGCAGAAAGGGATCCATCATTTGAGAAGACAGATACAGGAAAGCGGTTAAAGATAGCTTATTTATTTGCGAAAGAATATCTTGCAACCTACAGAGTTTCTGACGCCACATATAAAGAAACCCTCAATATAATTGGGTCTAAAAAAGGACTTATAGAATTCATTCTAGCAATTTCACACTATATTGGTTTGGCCGCTCAATTAAATATTTTAAGAGTACCAAATCCTGGCGACAAACAATTTTTTGATTAAGAAATGAGTAACGTTATTGCAATTATAAAGTCTGAAGAATTAGTCGAATTAGGCGCTCTAATGGTCGATCTTCCCCAAAATGCTGATGGTCTTAAAGTTTTAGTTACACGATTTGAAGGTAAGGTTAGGGCGTGGATAAATTCATGTCCTCACGATGGTAGACCTCTCTGTCGTGACCCAGCATTTCTTTGGGAAAAAAGGAAAAAGTTACTTCAGTGTATGAACCATCAAGCTTTGTTTAATGCAAAAACTGGAATATGCGAAGAAGGGCCGTGTGAGGGGAAATCACTTTATGGCTTGATAACCAAAGAAAAAAATAACCAAATTATAGTTTCTAAAGGAGAACTGAAAAATGGATGAAAAAGAAAAATTAGTAGATAGAGATCTTCATCTTTTTGAGGCAATAAATGAAGGTAAGGGTGAACATCTTGAAGGGTCAGAGTCACTTCCGCCTATTGAGCCATTAACTAAGGCATGGGACGTAGCGTACGTTCGCTTTTCAGTACCTGATTTGAACCTCTATGAAGATTGGGTAAAGGACTTTGGATTGAAGATAATGTATAAAGACGAGAACGTAATATATTCTAGGGGTTTGGAAGGAGACGGGTTTTGTCATGTAGCTCACCGGGGACCAGCAAAATTTTTGGGTTTCGCTTTACAAATGAAGAGTGAAAAAGACCTAAAAGTCCTCGAGGAAAATATTGATGGATGTACCGAGGTGCATGAAATACCTGGAATTGAAGGATCATTGTGTGGAGGTAAAAGAGTGTCATTTATTGATCCAGTATGCGGTTTTTTAGTTGAAGCTGTATCAGGTAGGAGTGTAGAGGTCTTAACCTCTGCAAGAGACAGATTAGAGTACAACTATGGAAATAAAAATTTCTATAAACGAGACCCAAACAAATTACAGGATACTTCTGGAAATAGAGAAGCCGATGGCAGTAATACTGTTTATCCTGGTCCACCGGATGTAATAAAAATAGGCCATGTAGTTTTAGCAGCACCAGTAGGAGATCACCATAAATTGATGAAATTTATGATTGAAACTTTTGGATTCCTTCCAACTGATAGCGTAATTTTTGAGGCACCAAAATCTGCAGAAGGCCACGCAATTAATCCTGAAATGTTTAATAAGCTCAAAGAAGCTGGTCCTTCACCTTTATACGAGGGTACATTTGCAGAGGGTTCACCCACTTACGCTTGTTTTTTTAGATGCGATAGAGGGGAAACACCTACCGACCATCATACTTTTTTTATTCTGTCTAATATGGATCCAAGAATGGCTCCAAAAGGGAAAGGTATTCAAACGCAGTTAAGCCATGCATCCTTCGAAGTATCTAATTTAGATGATGTTTGGCGGGGACATATGCAGCTTAAAAATAAAGCTGAATTTGAAGAAAAAAGATATGAGATTGCTTGGGGGGTTGGTAGACATGTTCTAGGGTCTCATATTTATGATTACTGGCATGATCCATACGGCCATGTTCATGAACACATGTCCGACGGCGACAGAATTACGAGATCCTTCGGGCAAAGAATACATTCAATAAGTGGTTTAGGGCCTAATGGACACAATCAATGGGGCCCTACAGTAAAAGAGTCCGGTATAAGAAACCTTGACGGACCTGCTGCAGCTACCTTTTACGAGAAATTTGATGAGGAAACTCAGCAATCACTGGTGAATAGAGATCTATCAAACGTTAAACAGCTGGTAGAAGACATTAGAGCCACTGATTAAATATTAATGTGCAACTAAGTCAAAAAGAGACTTATAATCGGCAAACAGTTTGTCTTCCTCACCATTATTGTATGTGCCCAACATTGTATAGCCGGGAGCCATCAGTACGTAATCTGCCTTATTGAAAAGCTTTCTATGCATTTTTTTATCTTCTTTTCTTGGAGCACAAACCAAAATGTCATCTGAAGTCTTTTCGCCATTTAACCCTTCAGAAAGCACGATACATAGAGGCTTAATTGCTTTGTCTATATTTTTCAGTACTTTATCGATCTCAACAGATGAATTGTTGCAAAGCACCCTGTATTCAAAGGGCTTATATTCGCGTAGTGATCTCGGGAACCCTTCTTTGGTCATAAAGTTATACATTGGGTAACCTTTTTGATTTGTTTTTCCAGGCTTAAATCCATTTGGAACCGTGATAGTCTCTGGGACAAACGCGGGAAATAAATCAATTGGGCTACCTCTTGCACCCTTGAAAAAGTAAATTATGCTTCTTAAAAAATTTATATGAGGCTTGACATTGAAAAGCATATTACCCATGAAAAGCGATTGCTTAATGATAAATTGAGAGTCAGGAAAACATTCGACTTGATATTTGTCTAAAATTGATGCCTCCGAAACTCCTTTATTCACTAAATCAATTTTTTTAATTAAGTTAAAGGTATTTCTAATACCAAGATTTAGCCCCTGACCAAGAAATGGAGAAGTTTGATGAGTAGCATCTCCAATCGTGAAGGTATTATTTGCTCTCCACATCTCGGAAATCATTGAATTGAACTTGTATACTGTAGATCTTAATATTTTAAAACTACTCTTCCTTAAAAATGGTTCTACTAATTTCTCAATGGAATCTGGAGATTGCATTTGCGTAAAGTTTTCACCATCTTTCAAAGCAAACTCAAACCTAAAATTATTTTTATAAGTTCCGTGCTTTTTGCCGGTCATATTTATAAATGTGGTAGGCCTTTTTCCTGAGGGATCAATAATTTGCCAACCCCCAGCATCAAAATGCATGCCCTCCTTCAAGGAGCTTGCTGGTGCTTCGATATCGGCAACCAGAAAAGATATAGCCTTCCCAAGTGTTTTTAAGTTAGCTCCCATCTGCTTTCTAACAAAGCTTCCCCCGCCATCCGCACCAATCAAATATTTAGATGTAATTGTTTCTGTTTTTCCTGATACTGTATTTTGGATCTGCAAACAGTTTCTACTCTTCTCTTCCCACAGTACAAGCGACTCAGTACCAAAATATGTCGTGATATTTTTATTTTTCTTAATTTGTATTCTGAGCAATTTCTCGAGCTGTGGCTGATTAAACCAATTTAAAAATCCATACTTATCTAGATCGAGTACTTTTCCTTCAATAATTGGAGGTTCCATTTTTCCAAATGGCTTATCCATTTTTGTGATCCCCATTACGTACCCAACCTCAACTGCAGAAGTAAATTGAAATTCCTTCCAGCTATCTTTCAGAACAGTTTCTATTATACTCATAGAGTAGCCATTTAAACCTACTGCCCTAGGATGAGGGTAAGGAGATTTATTTAAATCGATGACCGCTACCTTAAATCCCCTAGTCGCTAACAATAATGAAGCAATTCCTCCGACTGGACCACACCCATTTAATATGACGTCATAATTATGAGACATTTTGAAAATTCATTTAATTTATATTTTGAACTTAAATGGTAAACGAAATATTTAGAAAAAACAAATTTTCAAATTACAAAAGCCTTAAATGTTTCTGCTAATATTGTAGTTATACCAGCTTGTTACAATACCAGAACGGGGGTCAGTTCGGCTATCTTCGAAAAACTCAAGTAGGTGTTCGATTGAATCTAGATAAGACAATAGTTTCTCTTCATCTTCAATCCTAGCCTCGATAGAATCCTGATTTATAATTACAAACTCTCGTTCATCTATTTGAATGATACAACGCAGAATTCTCCTTGGAAAATTTTCTTGTGAAATAAGTGCTTTGACCAAGTCAGCTTCACTACCCTCCTTTGCTCTCATTCTTACTACAGACATAACCCAAGAATCGTTTATATATTTTCGAGCATTTTCTACATTGAAGAAATATTGGAGAACGGGCCCTGAAGATGCATCTGTTCGACTTCCATTTGGAAATTTGACAAGCAAATCTTCAACAGTATCAAGCCAGCTTATCCCTGAATCTTCTTTAGATATCATATCTTCAAGTTTTGGAACTAAACTTATATTTACTATTTCATTATGGCCTGATGCTATAGTGTATTGCGCTACAGCCTCTCGCGAAGGTTCTTTTGTAATTTCATTTTGAAGCATTTCACAGCAACCATCTTTTGAAATATAACGAACTATAGAACCAAATATTGGTTCCGGTAATTTAGAAATCATTAAGGGATCGATGGTGTTTGAACCGTTAGCTTTAGTAGCCGAAGATAACTTATTTGAAGATATTTTGTTAGACCTGGAAGGCAAATAATTATTACTAGTTAATGTTTTGGATTTATTTTTTGAACCCGTACTAAGAAATTTTATTCTCCCGGAGAGGATCCATTTTTTAGGAAACCATTCTATTGAGACTTCATTACTTTCTGAAGATTGTGTCCCTTCAATTCCTATATGGTCAAGTAGGTATCCTACCGACACACCCTCAAAGCTTATAGAATGTTTTCCGTTCTTTTTTTCTTTCGAAAAAACTAAACAATTTCTACCTACGGGATTAAATTCGGCACTCAATAGAATTTTCCTACATAAAAAGTTACATCTCTTTGGATTTTACACTCGAATTTTTAAAATTATAGGCGTAAAGATACAATATTTCTTTTTAAAAAAACAATAAGTCAATAGTGGCCGTTTTCGATTTCCTACCGCCAAATTCGTTTGTTTGTCACCAAAATATTTTTTTTAAAAAAAAGTTTGTCACCAAATTTGGCACCAAAAAAACTAAGGTATTGATTTTATTGAGAAAAATGGCTCCGGCGGTTGGGTTCGAACCTACCTCCAAAGTGCCATACCTGGTCATAAAGTGTCACAAAGTGCTCTATTTATAAGGGTATGATGGTCATAAAGTGTCATACTTGGTCATAAACATTCATATAGTGTCACACTGATCTTGTCGTTATTCTTGTCGTTATCGTAGGAATTTTGTCGTTATTTTGCGGATGTCTAGTTGCGTATTTATTAGCAGCCAAATAGTTTCATCAATTCTAAGGTGAAGAGCTCATTAATAATCTTGTTTATGGAGCCTTTGTCATTGCTGAACAATCTATCATTTTCTACTCTTGATTTCTAATAGTTTATCTAATGAACTGATATAGCTATAAATTAGTCTTCAAATGATTTATTCTCTTAAAGAGACATATTTCAGTTCGCTTTAATAAAATTGGAAAACTTCGATGAATGCTGAAAAAATAGATAGAAAAATTTCTGTGATATTTGCGACAGATGTCGTTGACTATAGCTTGCATATGGAAAAAGACGAGACAGGAACGGTAACAAGTCTAAGGGCATATGAAAAAATTTTAAAAGAAGCTTTTAAGAAACATGGAGGACGACTTTTCAATACAGGAGGAGATTCTTTCATGGCTGAATTCTCCAGTGCAGTAAAGGCTGTAGAATGTGCTATCGATTTCCAAAATATTGTAAAAGAGAAAAATATAAAACCTGCTCTTAGTTTTAGGATAGGAATTAATGCGGGGGATGTGATACTAGAGAAGAAAAATCTTCTGGGCGATGGCGTTAATGTAGCAGCGCGTCTTGAACAATTATCACAGCCTAATGGGATAACCATTTCAAAAAGTATCTTCGATTACATTGAAGGTAAATTAGATTTAAAAATTCAAGATTTAGGCATTCAACAGGTCAAGAAAAACAAGTTTCATGCTTTTGACATTTTACTAGATCCATCACAAAAAAGAGATTTAAAGAAAAAGAAATATAATCTTAAAATAGCTAGTGTAGTCGCACTATTTCTTTTGCTCTTTGGTTTTGTTTATTACCAAACTACCAATAACGGAGAAACTCCTGAGACCTTAATCACTAAATCTGATAGGCCATCTATTCTTGTGCTACCCTTTAAAAATCTTTCTGCTTCAGAAAATGAATTTGTTGCCTCCGGTATAACCGATACACTTATATCAACTCTTTCTAACTATGAACAACTTTTAGTGCAATCCCGAAACACTAGTGATTTTGTTTCAAAAAATAAATTTTCTGATAAAGAAATATTAGCAAACTATAAAACGCAGTATGTCATATCCGGTAGTGTTCAGGTAGCAGGTGAAAAAACACGTATAAATGTTCAGCTAAATGATCTTGTGAAAAACGACACTCTCTACTCAGAAAAATATGACTTTGAGTTGCAAGATTTATTTAAAGTGCAAGACACACTCAGTGAAGAAATTTTAAATAAGTTGTCAATTAAGCTTATAGTAGGTTCACTTGGTCAAGATTATAGAAAATACTTTAAGTCTGTAGAAAGCTGGCGTAAAAGCTTTAAGGCAAGGTCAGAGCTTATAAAAGGTACTCCTGAAAGCATTCAAAATCTTGGCAGGCTTGCCGATGAATTGATGCGTGATGAGCCAGACAATCCAATGTCGCTAGTTTTAAAAGGATGGCATCTACTATATACAGTAACAAACAAGCAAGAAGCTATTAAGGGTTATGAACTGGCTTTAAAGTCTATAGAGCTAGGTCCAGATATTTCAGAAACACACGTATTAACAGCTTTTTTCGAATTCGGTCATGCAGAAAAGCTTTTTGATCAAAGAAAAGATGCACTAGCTTTAGCAGAAAAAAGGGCTGTAATTGCAGGAAATTTAAATAAAAGCAGTCCCCATGCCTTTGCATCTGTGGGCAATATTCTTTCAGGAGTTGGAAAATATAAAGAAGCACTTCCCAATTATAGAAAGGCAATTGCTATAGCGCCACATTCTGAGTCGTGGATCAAGACAGCGTTTTTAAATACGCTCGTGATACTTGAAAAATACGATGAAGCTATTCCTATAGCAATAGAATTGGCGAGTGCTGATCAATTCGCGTCTAATTCGAGGGCAGCTGCTTTTTCAATGCTGGCTTTTATTAGCTTTAAACAAGGAAATAAAAAGAAAGCTAATCAATATATTGAGAAATTACAAAATCTTGATTTGAAAGAGTTACAAATGTCACCTTTGGAAATAGTGATGGGCAGCCTATACAACATCGAGGACGACAGCTTCAAGGAGGTATTTAAGAACACTCTTTATGGGTTAGGACTCATATAATTCAAAAGCATTAATACTGAACCTAATTTACAATGAACATTTACTTAAATGTGTCAATTAGCCACTAAAAACCGCGTTTTAACCAACAAATTTCAACAATGTAGGTTTTCAAAATACCTACCGCCAGTTAAAAAGTTTGTCAGCGAAAAAAATAAGTTATTGTTTTTATAAGTAAAAAATGGCTCCGGCGGTTGGGATCGAACCAACGACCAATTGATTAACAGTCAACTGCTCTACCGCTGAGCTACGCCGGAACACACAACAAGAATTGCACTAAATTTCACCTTAATTCAAGCAAAATTATTTTAATTTTCATTAGATCGAGAAAATTTTGCTATTTGAGAAAATTTATCCGTAGATACTTTATCCCTTTCATACAAATCAATAAGGTGTGAAAGAACATTTCTTTTTGCCGCTGCTTTGAGCGTTGGATTTAAATCAACATATACCTCATCCACTATTTCCGCTGGTGTTCTTGAAATTTTTGAAACAGAATTCAAAATTTGTTTTTCCCTATCCCGCCTATGTTTAATTTGCGCTAACACCATTTTTCCTGGTTCCTTTAAAGGTTTACCGTGCCCAGGGTAATAAATTACCTCTTCCCTAGATAATAATTTTTCCAATGAATTCATAAAGGAGCCTAGATCTCCATCTGGTGGCGAAATCAAAGTAGTAGCCCAACCCATAACATGATCACCACTAAATAAGATTTGCCTTTCTTTCAATGAGAAACAGATGTGATTACTTAAATGACCAGGAGTATGAACAATTTCGATACTATAATTATTCAATTTAAGTATCTGTTTCTCACAAACTTTTTTATCCAATAGAAGATCTTTATCAATGCCCTCTTCACCCCCTAAATCTAAGGAAGAAGATAGCTTTTTCATAAAGCTGGTGCGGGCTTCATCTGCAGATCCAAAACCAATAATTCTAGCTCCAGTTTCAGTCTTTAACCGTCTAGATAAAGGAGAATGGTCGATATGTGAATGCGTTAGAAGAATATCTGTTACTTTCCTCTTCCCAATATATTTCATAATAGAACTGAGGTGGGCCGGACTATCGGGCCCTGGGTCAATAATAATTAAATTTTCAGTCCCTAAAACATAGGTCCTGGTTCCAGTGAAAGTCATAGGGCTAGCATTATCTGCAGTAATCACTACTAAATCGTATTCAAGCTGCTCTGCCTCACCAATTACAGGTTTATGATTTGTATCAAAGCTTATAGCCATATTTAAAGATTACATTATAATCATCAAAAAATAAAAATTTTATGAAATATTTAAAGCTAAAGAAATATTTACCTAGAAGCTTCTTTGGAAGAGCTCTTCTAATTATCATTCTACCAATTATTTTTTTGGAAGCGATTATAGGCTTTGCTTTTATACAGCGTTATTTTGAGCAAGTTACCACGCAACTAGCAAAAAGCACTGTTTTGCAAATAAATTATGTTCTGGATCGTTACGATAATATTTTGAGTGAAGAAAGAGAAGTTTTTCTCGATAAGATGGAGACAAAGTTTGACCTTAAACTCACTATTGTCGAGCAAGCAAGTCAAAAGAACTTTGTACAGAAATATGCATATGATTTTTCTGGAATAACACTTATTAAAATCCTAAGGAATGATGTACCAAACATTCAACATATAGACCTTAAAACAAACGGCATTGTCAATATATTTACACTTCTTCCAAACAATTCTTACCTAAAGTTTGAAATAGAGAGAGAAAGATTTACAGCATCAAATCCTCACCAGTTACTAGTTCTTATGGTGCTTTTAACAATCATACTTGGTTTTTTACTTCTTATGGTACTCAGAAACCAAATAAAACCTATTAAGACGCTTGCGTCTGCAGCGGAGGCTTTTGGAAAGGGCCAATCTTTAAGTTATAAACCTACCGGATCGATTGAAATAAGAAAAGCTGGATCCGCATTTCTTGAAATGAGGAAAAGAATTGAGAGACAAATTGAACAACGGACGCAAATGCTGTCGGGAGTGAGTCATGATCTTCGTACACCTCTAACGCGGCTTAAACTAGCTTTAGCACTCAAGGAAGAAGATGCTGAGGCAAAAGAAATGTTAAATGATATTCAAATAATGCAAAACATACTTGATGAGTTTTTAGAATTTTCTAAAAACCAGCAAACAGAAAAAGTCACAGCAATTTCAATAATTGCACTTTATGAGCTTTTAAAGAACCAAAGCTTAAATTTACAAGAAAAATTAGAATGGCGCATAAATTTAAAAAACCGTGAAAGAAAAGTACATTTACGACAAAACAATTTATCAAGGGCATTAAATAATTTGATAGAGAATGCGGACTGCTATGGATCTCAAATCAAAGTTTCCATTGTGGAAAAACAAACTCGGTTGCTTATCCATGTAGAAGACAATGGTCCTGGTATACCCACAGAAAAAATAAAAGAGGCCGTAAAGCCATTTGTTCGACTGGACAATTCAAGAAACTTAAATAAACCGCATGGTGTGGGACTTGGATTATCTATTGCGTCAGACCTTATCAAAATTCATGGAGGAAACCTACATCTCAAAAAAAGTAAAAATCTTGGAGGCCTTAAAGCAAGCTTGACTTTACCGCTATGATTTGGTCAAAATGTAAACCCTAACCTAAATTATGACCTGCGGTTTTAACTATTCCACCGTCAGAGGTAATGGTTTCACCTACAACATAGGATCCGGCCTGCGAGCATAGGAATATGACCAACCCAGCAATATCTTCTGGCAACCCCACTCTCTTCCGAGGATTTTTCCGTGCCGTCTCGCCGTAATCGTGATCTACTGCAGAACCTAGCATTTGACTAGGATATGGACCGGGAGCTATCGCATTAACGAGTATATTTTCTTTCACTAGCCTTGCTGCCATTACGCGAGTTAAATGATGAACAGCTGCCTTGGATGTACTATATGAATAAGTTTCAAAGGCTGGAACATTGAGCCCATCAATAGAACCAATATTTATAACTCTTGACGGATCATCAATAGACGCCCTTAACTTTAACATTTCCGTTAGCTTTTGTGTTAAAAAGAAGAGGGATTTCACATTCAAATCCATAACTTTGTCCCAGCCCACCTCAGAAAACTTGTTATAAGGCTCACCCCACGCAGCACCTGCATTGTTAATCAGAAAATCAATAGCTTCCTCTTTTTCACCAAATCTCTTAACGAAATAATCAATTCCTACCGAGCTACTTAGATCACATGCAATTGGTATACAAACGCCGTTATATTTGTTTGATAATTCTTCAGCTTTCTTCACCAAGGGTTGTTCTTTACGAGCGGTTATATAGACTTTCACTCCGTTCGCAAGAAAGCCCGCGGAAATCATTTCACCTATTCCTCTAGATCCACCCGTCACAACCGCAACTTTGCCAGAAACATTAAAAAGTTCACTTATTTTCATATTTACCGCTCCCATATTAAACGAACTGATCGTATTAAATAAGGACAATAAAGTAAAATACTTAATATAAGTAATTTACTTTATTCACTCTACTTTGGTAGTTAAGAGATTTAGTAGGTCATATATTGCAAGCGAAATTTCGGACTCAAGTGGCAAAGACAATACACCCATTACTCCATACCCTAAGCTCAGTGGTATAACATAAAAGCGGATCATATAAATAAACCAAGCCACATATAGTGGGCGTAACCGGTGAACCAAAAATAAAGGCGTTATAGGTTTAAACCAGCCCAATAAAGGATCTGTAACCTTCACAAAAAATCTCATAAAAAAGAATGATGAATCTTCATTCAAAAACAGGGACATTCCAAACCTACCTATGAGTGTCCACATGATTATTCCAAGTAGATAATCAATAGCTAGAAGCCAAATGGGAAATACTGAAATCATCTTCGTTAATAGGGGTGGCGCATAGGTCTATGCGCCACCAAAAAGTATATATTTAATGGTCAGCAGCAAGTACCGCCTTACCTTTAGGTACTCTAATTGCATCAACCATATCCTGCGTTTCTTGATCAGGTTCTTCAGTCATTAATGAAACAACAACCATAAGTATCAGGCTTACTGGCATACCAATCATACCAAATCGTAGGCCGTCAATGCCGTACCATGGGGTCATCCCACCAAACTGAACCATGTACAGATACCAGAAACCAACACCGAAACCACCAATCATACCGGCTACCGCTCCTGCTTTGTTAGCTCTTTTCCACCATACGCCTAGGACAAGAGGAAAGAAAAGACCTGAATTAGCAAAGCAAAATGCCCATGCGACCGCTCCTAAAATAGAGGTAAGCTTCAACGAGGCTACAAATGCTCCTGCCGCACCAATGAAGAGTAGCAATACTCGTGCAACTACAAGTCTTCTTGATGTATCAGCTTTTGGATCAATAACTTTGTAATACAAATCGTGAGACAAGGCGTTTGCAATTGCAAGCAGTAGTCCATCAGCAGTTGACATCGCAGCTGCTAGACCACCGGCGGCGACCAATCCAGAAATAACATAAGGAAGACCTGCCATTTCGGGTGTTGCAAGAACGACAATATCGCCTCTCATAAAGAATTCGTTGATTTGTAAAATACCATCGCCATTTCCATCAACTAACTTCAAGAAGCCTACATTACTCCATTGCTGGATCCACTCAAGGCTAGAGACTTCAGATATTGACTTTCCTATAATGCTTGTTGCAACAGTAGGATCAAGCAAGGAAAGCTTGGTAAATGTAGCCAAAGCTGGAGCTGTAAGATAAAGAAGGCAAATAAAAAGCAACGACCAGCCAACCGACTGTCTAGCGGCCTTGACTGAAGCAGTCGTAAAGTAGCGCATTAAGACGTGTGGAAGTGAAGCAGTTCCTGCCATCATACAAAGGACTAAAGTAAAAAACTTCCAATTTGCCATAGCTGTTGCACTAGCATCATTAATCCCTACCTTTAAAGCGGCCAACTTACCTGCTTCTGCTTGCGCCTCTGCTGTTGGAAGTAATTCCTTCACTCCCAATAAGCCTTCGAGCTCTTGAACACGAGAAACAGCATCAAATTGAGCTAGATGAGGAATAAGGCCATAACCAAGCTTGTTAGACATCCAAAAGACTGGAATAAGGTAGGCAATGATTAAAACTATGTATTGTGCAACCTGTGTCCACGTTACAGCTCTCATACCACCAAGCATCGAACAAAATAGTATTCCAGCAAGACCAATCCAAACACCCACTTCAAATGGAATTTGAAGTGCTCGGGCGGCAACAGTTCCAGTACCATTAATTTGGGCTGTAACATAGGTAAACGAAGCTACAACCAGAATTATAACGGCACAAACCCTAGGAAGGTTCCCCCCATACCTCGTTCCAATGAAATCTGGAACTGTGTAGCATCCGAATTTTCTTAAATATGGTGCTATCAATGAAGCTACAAGAACATAACCTCCGGTCCAGCCAACTAGGAAACCCATGTAAGGATAACCCTTAAGGTAAATACCACCAGCCATAGCGATAAAAGACGCTCCTGACATCCAATCCGCAGCAGTTGCCATGCCGTTATAAACCGCTGGAACCTCCCTTCCAGCAACGTAATATTGGCTAGATTGCATTGTTCTAGATAATACTCCAATCAGTGCATAAATAAGAACGGTAAAAGCAACAAACAACCATCCAATTATTGTATTAGAAACACCAGCCATTTCGAGAATGGCCATTAAAATAACAAAGCCCAAAAAGCCTAGGGTATATATCCCATAGACCTTGTTTAAGCTTGATATAAAATTATCACCTAATCTTAACATTTATTCCTCCACTAATCGTCTTCGCTAAAGCCAAATTCTTCGTCGATTTTGTTTTGTCTAGAGGCAAACCAAAACGTTAAGATTACAAATGCTAGCTGTGCACCCTGACCTGCCATATAGTATGCACCCGGAAAACTACCATTCAAAGAAGTTCCAAAAAGGTGAATAATAAAAGCAAAGAAAGCCCAGATAATTAAGGTAATCCATAATAGACTTTTGGTTTTTCCCCAATGTTCAATTTGTTTGGACATATCCCCTCCTAATAAATAAACATTTTAAACCCAGCAGTATTCTTCTAAAAAATATACAAGATATTGATGTTCTTTATAGTTTTATACTATATGAGCCTCAAAAAACTCGAATATTATTCTTACTGCCCTTACGTAACCCATTATGTTAATTAGAATTAAATGTCAAACTAAATAACAAAAAAATGGCTAAAAAAAAATTTGATTTTCTTTAAGAGTTATTGAAGATAAGTTTTTATAACAACCAATGATAAAAAAGATTTTAGAATATCTAGGCCTAAGGCCCAAAAAACCTATCTCACAACCAAGTGAATTAGTAGAATTTATCCACCGAAATGCTTCTTTTGTGTCTCAAGTAGTTCTTTTGACCTACATTAAAGCTAGAGCGGGTACGCAGTACCCAAAATTATTTGAAAATCGTGAGTATTTAAAATCTATTGAAATAGCTAGGAGTAATATATACGCTGCGTGTGTTGCAGATCTGATTTTTTATGTTATCAATGAGCACTGTTTAAAAGACATTAAAAGTCAAAAAATTCATTTCATTTTACCAAGATTGGTTGATGAAGTTTTTACATTTGCAAAATATGACGAAAAAGTAGTCGAAGAGTTCAATGAAATGAAAAAACGGTGTAAGGAACAAATTAATATATTAAATATTGAAAAGACAGATCACAAGTTATTCAAAATGAGTTCTGATACTTTTTTTAAATGGGCTCCAATGGCAGAAGAGTTCAAAAAAGACGATGAAGAAATAATGAGAAACTCTATTCTTTTTAGATGGATTGAAGTTAGGCGCGAGTTACGGTCAAGAATTGAGCCTAGCCTAATTTTTTCATAATTGGATATGCCGCAGAGGTGAACGAGTCGAACCTCTACTCATACTCTAATACCTAGTCATAAATGTTCATAAAGTGTTCTGTTTATAATGGTATGCTGGCCATATTTGGTCATTACTGGTCGTACCTTTTTCATACGAAAAATGATAGCAAATTTGGCAATGGAGGTGCAACCAACAGTGTTTAGATATTGGTTTATAAAAGGAAAGCTGGTAGCGATACACGATTTCAACCTGTGTGACTGAATATTTTCTAGAGTATAAATTTGCAATGTTCTGAGAGCCTAAAGCTCTCCTCTTGAATAACATGTCATATCATGTACATTCAATGCGCATACCTTCGCTTAGAATCAGAGTCTCTGTAATATAGACTTTCAGAATAAAAGAGTGCATTATTAAACACATGTCCGGATTATTTGCGATTAGACCCTCTAATTCAGAATGGTTAAGGATTAGCATAGAAAAGCAACATTCAAGAGGTCCAGATAAAAGCTTTACTTATTTATGTGATGATATTGGTCTCAGTGTGAATGTTTTAAGCCTAACAAAGAACAAGAAACACTGTGCCCAACCTGTATTCTCCAAGACTCAAAAAACTTTATGCATTTTTGATGGCTACATTTTTAATGCTCAAAAAGTGATTTCACAATTTTCTCTTGAGACAGACACAGACGATTTTGGTTCTGTTATTGTAGAACTGTATGAGAAACAGGGAAAAAGTTTCATTGATTACATAGATGGAGCGTTCGCAATTATTCTTGTCG
>CACBNQ010000034.1 GCA_902540655.1 uncultured Alphaproteobacteria bacterium
ATGTTCCCGCAATCTTTGGGGGTGCAATAATTACGGAGCAGGTATTTAAGGTAAATGGGATCGGTCAGCAATTAATTGGAGCAATTTATGCTAACGACCTACCAACTGTACAAACGATTACATTTATGTTTGCTGTATTGATAGTACTATTTAACTTATTAGCCGACATAATTTATGGAATACTTGATCCAAGGATACGCTATGACTGATAATCTCAATATTACTGCAAAGCCACGTAGCAAGATTAAAGATGTTTGGGATCAGTTCAAGAGCCATAAAGGAGCTCTTTTGGGTGCAATAATTTTCTTTTCTATTGTTTTACTAGTAATGGTAGGACCATTTATATGGCCGTTTGATGCAAATCAAATTGATATTCGATCTCGGAACCAAGGTCCAAGTCTATTGCATCCCTTTGGAACCGACCAGTTAGGTAGAGATACCTTGGCAAGGATGATGGCAGGAGGACGTACATCGATTGCGGTTGGATTAGCAGCAATGGCATTGTCATTATTTTTTGGAAGTTTTATAGGGGTAACCGCTGGTTTCTATAAAAGACTGGACGGAGTTCTTATGAGATTTACAGATTTATTTCTGTCTTTACCTCTACTTCCATTACTTCTGGTAATGATGCTTTTATTCAGAGAACCGCTCAGCGAGGCATATGGACCAGAAAGGGGCATGTTTGTATTGATTGTTGTTTCTATTGGAATCACTAGCTGGATGCCTACCGCCAGAATTGTGCGTGCTGATGTTCTAGCACTTAAAGAAAGGGAATTTGTCCTTGCCGCAAAAGCAAGTGGTACTTCAGATACTTTGATTATTTTAAGGCATATAATGCCAAACGTCTTATCCCCTATAATGGTGTCTGCGACCCTCGGCATTGCTAATGGTATTATAACGGAAAGTGCACTGTCTTTTTACTCTGTCTAATGTTGCGAAGTAACTTCCAATGAATATTTGGCTTACTTTTTCCATAAATGTAAGATTATTTGTTGTTGTTTTTATTTGGCCAGGCCTCGCAATATCACTGACAGTGTTAAGCATCAATTATCTCGGTGATGGACTTAGAGATGCACTCGACCCCAGAATGAGAAAGAGATAATTTTCTTCAGAAACATCTAGGTCTTCTTTACACATCTTGTCATTAAAAAATCTTGCCTAAGAAAATTGTTCGAAAAGAACTTTTCAATTAGTACCAGCGCTGCATTGCGGAGATTGCTTAATTTAGTTGGATCATCGGCCAGGGCTTTTACAAGATTGGCTAATGGACCAGCATTTTTTTCGAATAGTCTCAGCATATGTGCTGGACTCATAGTAGGCGCAAACATAGTATCTCTTGCAAACTCAATGTGATCAAAATGATCTCTTAGCCTGTCCTCTATAACAGCCATATCTCCCCATAAAACTGGAGAAGCAACTTCAGGGGGAAGAGGTTGTGAAAAACTTTCAATAAGCTTAAAAAACTTACCCATAAATAACTCCTTTGGCCATGTAGAAAATGCCAAAATACCCCCTGGTTTCAAGACTCTTGCCAATTCTTTGACAACAACTGACGGTCTTGGAGCAAACATATGGCCGTATTGGCTCAAGACAACATCAAACTCATTTTCTTTATAGGGTAAAAACTCTGCATCGCCTTCAACAAATTTTGCTTTAAGTCCCATTATTTTTGCATTTTCAATTGCCCTACTGATTAGCTCTGGAGTGAGATCGATACCCTCAGCTTCCGCTCCGAGTCTTGATGCCGTCAAAGCAACTACTCCCGTGCCACAAGCTACATCCAATAATCTCATTCCTTGTCTTATTCCACTGAATTGCACAAGCTTTGGTGCTGCTGTACTTGTTAATGCCTCAAAAGAAATGAATGATGCCCATCCTACCTTTGCTTTTTCTTTTAGTTCTGCAATATTAGTCATTTACCTTCTCAATTATTAGTTTTCGAAAATATTAACATTTTGATAAAACAAATCACTATTTAACTTTGGCTATGCATTTATTCGATAGGTGCCTTCTAGAAATATCAATAGTAGTTTAATATTAAACTAAATATATATGGTGTAACTATGGCATATAGTTCATCGTTAAACTAATTAAGGAGGCCAAGATGGCGGTAATAAAAACAACAACAAATAATCTTACATTTATGGAAAAAGTAAGCCAAATATTCATTGGAAGTTACTTCGCAACATTAGACAGAGTAAAAAGACGAAGAGCGTATCTAAAGACAATTAGAGAACTTGAAAAGATGTCTAACAGAGACTTAGCCGATATAGGTTTCAGCAGATCTGAGATAAAAGCAAGGGCTCTAAAGAGTATCTACAAGATTAACATTTAAGATTAATTAGAGAGCCCAATTAAGAAAATAATAGGATATTATCCAACAACTTCACCCAACATCATGATTGGGTTGGTGTTGTAGTAGTTGCCTATATCTTTGAATACTGGGCCTCCCTTTTTCATTGCAGCTCTCATTTCTTCCGCGTTTTCAAAAATTACAGTGGCAATGGCATAATAGGGGGAAGGAACATCCTTACCTCCTGACGTCCCTTTTGTAACAATCATTTGCTGAATATGCTCTGACCAGTTTTCTTTAATAATAGCCAGATGATCTTTTATATAGTAGTCGAGGTCGAAGTTTGTATTATCATTGATCGGATAAGCCACTTGCATTGATACCGCCATTTTCATCTCCTTTAATTATTTATACTGAGAAGTTCTAAAACCTCTATCTGGTTATCACTCTTAAGTTTCATTAACCCTTTTGATTGGACCTCAACTTCGCTTCTCACTGACATCCATGCTTCATTAGAGATCAAAATCTCATTCGGTTCCGTTCTATCACATATATTAAATGCTGTATTCACGTTACCACCTAGAACATCAAACTGAAAACTCTTTTTTCCTATTAGTCCTGCCACTAATGGTCCGGAATGAATACCTATATGGATTGCCCAATTAGGATCCGACTCAATCGCTATTTTTTTCAAATTTATTGCGCACTTCGATGCTGAAAGCACTTGGTTCTCTAAACTTCTGGTTAACCCTCCAGTCGCCAATATGGCATCTCCTACAGTTTTAATTTTTTCAAGTCCAAAATTCTCGATTTCACTTTCAAACTTTTCAAAAATTTCTTGAAGATTTTCCACCACATTCTCCGGAGGGTTAGACTCGCAGAAAGCAGTGAAACCAACTAAATCACAAACAAGTATTGCTATATCCTCGTATTTTCTTGGTCTTACTAGCCCCGATGAGTTAAGTTCTTCAGCTATTTTTTCTGGCAATATCTGCTTCAAGAATGATTGTGTTCTTTTTTTATCAGCTTCAACTTTACTTAAATAGTGCTCCTCACTATCTCTAAATCTTTTCTTTTCCAGGCAAGCAGTGACTCTTGCTTTTAGCAAAGTAGCATTAATTGGTTTTGTTATGTAATCCTCAGCACCATTACTAATACACTCTGCCGTTGTCTCTATCTCATCCGCCGCTGTAACCATTACAACAGGTATACCTCTATTTTTGGGATCAGCTTTAAGCGTTTTCAACACATCAAGGCCACTAATATCTGGCATCATCAAATCGAGTAATATCAGGTCAAAACTTTCTTCTTTAACTAATTCTAGAGCTTTTTTCCCACAGTCAGCTTGACTTATAGCGGTATAGCCGTTTCTAGATAATCTTCTTTCAAGTGTGAACCTATTGTCCTCAATATCATCAACAATAAGTATTTTTTGATTTAATGAATTCATTTTATTCCGGCAACTCTATATATTGCCCCATTTTATTAAGAAGCCTTTTGATATCGACGGGCTTTGTATCATAGTCACTACATCCAGCTTTGAGAGCTCTATCGCGGTGCTCAGGCATAGCGTGAGCAGACAGCGCTATTATTGGAATATCTTTCACTTTTTCAATATTCTTGATTTTGGCTGTAGCTGTCCAGCCATCCATAGTCGGCAAACTTAAGTCCATCAAAATAAGGTCTGGATTCTCTTCTATAGCTTTATCAATTCCTTCCTGACCGTCCCCAGCTATAATAAGCTCAAAACCTTTTTTCTTGAGCCTTCGAGTAAGCATATAAACATTATCAGGATTATCCTCTACATATAGAATTTTTGTCATTTGCCTACTCCTGCAAGGGATTCAATTGTTTTCACTAAATTATCAGCTATTCCAGTATCACTCATAGATGACTTCTCTAAAATTCTACTAGTTTCAGATGACAAAAACTTTTTGTCATTTTCATCCAAGTCTGCTCCTGTAATTACAATTACTGGCACCTGTTTTTCAAATTGAGTACGATAGGCTTCCAAGAACTCAAACCCATTCATTTTAGGCATCATTAAATCAAGTAAGATTAGGTCCGGACTTTGACTAGTATTATCGTTTAATACATCCAGAGCCTCTTTTCCGTTAGCCGCTTCCAACACCATATTGTCTGCACTAGTAAGTGCTTCTTTTACCGTAAATCTCAAATCTTCATTATCTTCAACAATCAAAATTACTTTTCCCGATTTGCTGCCAAGCAATTTACTTATAGAGCCTATTAATCTGTCCCTTTCTACGGGCTTTGATAAGTAGTCAGCTGCTCCCAGAGAAAATCCTTTCTTCTTTTCATCAATTATAGAAGCCATTACAACAGGAATATGAGAAACTTGCTTGTCTGCTTTCAACGTTCGTAATACTGACCAACCATCCATTTCAGGCATCAAAATATCTAAGGTAATTGCATCAGGCTTGTATTCCCTCGCCATTTTAATACCCTGAGCTCCGTCAAGTGCCTGAAGTACGCTGAAATTATTCTTTTCCAAGTGCCTTGTCATAAGGTCCCTGATTGTTGGGTCATCATCAATTACTAAAATTGTACTTTTCCCATCTTTCTTAGATACTAAGGCAGTCTGCCGGTTGAGGCTCTCTAGATCCTCGGCGTCAACACCTGAAGCTTTCTCGACCTCAAGATCCTGAATGGTAACCTTAAACGTGGTTCCTTTACCTAACTCACTTTTTACCGAAACATCTCCACCCATCAACTTCGCAAGATTCTGCACAATCGTAAGACCTAAACCAGTTCCTCCATATTTTCTAGTTGTAGAAGCGTCTGCTTGAGTAAACGCATGAAACAACTTATCAATTTGTTCTTGTGTCATACCAATGCCAGAGTCTTTGACGTCAATCTCTATAAGTCTCTTTTTAGGACCTTTTTTAGATTTGACATTGATTGATATTTTTCCATTTTCACAAAATTTAGCAGCATTAGAAATAAGATTCAGAACAATTTGCTTTGTACGAGTAACATCTGCATTTATGAAAGCTATCCCTGGCTCAATATTTAACAACAATTGATTATTCTTTTTTTCAACCAGAGTTCTAGAGGTATCTGCGACTTCCTCAAGTAAAGCGGGCAATGAAAAATTTTCATTATAAAGCTCAACCTTTCCTGCCTCAATTTTTGATAAGTCTAAAACATCGTTAATCAAATTGAGTAAATGTTTACTCGCACCGTGAATGCGCTCTAAAGGCTCTAAATAATCGTCATTACCATCGTCTTCAGCATCCTCTTTTAGCATTTCTGTTAAGCCGATTACAGCATTCAGAGGTGTTCTTAATTCATGGCTCATGTTTGCTAAAAATTGGCTTTTCGCCTTATTAGCACCGTCTGCTTGTTCCTTTGCTATATTAAGTTCATTAACAATATTCTCTAACTCAATCTCTCGTTGTTTCAGGTCTGTTACATCTGTAAATATTTGTATAAAAGTTTTATCGGGGAGTCTCCGGCCCGACATTTTAAATGAACGACCATCTCGCGCTGGTGGCATCGTTTGCTCTTCAAAGCCGGTAACTTTTTTTCGAGCTTCTAGCCTTTCTTCAATCCAAGCTTCAGAATTCTGACCCTCTAATTGCAAAAGACCTTTTTCTATAAATAATCTGACTAAATCCCTGTAGTGGATACCCTCATTAAGTTTTTCTCCAGTCAGCTTTTCCATATAGCTATTTATTAAAATTACCCTATCATCACTGCTCCAAAGGATAACCCCGCCTTCAATATTATTGATAGCGTCATATACTTGCTTTTGAGCTTTTTGAACTTCTAGCTCCAAACTTTTTCTCTTATCGATATTTTCTACTATTCCTGTAAGTTTTGTGGCACGTCCATTTTCAAAAGTTGCCTTTGCTCTGGTCTCATACCAATATTCAGATCCATCACTCATTCTATTTAGGTGCTCTACTCTTACCTCTTCCGTCTCTCCCCTTATGTGGTTCTTAAAGGCATTTTTATATTCTTCTCTGTACTCGTCCTTTATCAACTTGTAGGCATGCTCAGCTTTTACCATTAGATTAGTATCTATATCACCCCACTCGTTGCTCAAATTTTCTGGAATTTCGTATGTAACCTCACCAGAGTTTAAATCACTTTCAAAAACAATCGAGTTGAGATCTCCAAGAACACGAGAAAATCTTTCTTTTTGTACTTCCAGTGCTTCTTCGTGCTCTTTTTGCTCAGAAATATCCGTAAAGTTTTGTATAAATCCTCCATCATCAAGCATTCTAGATGTTGATAAAAAAGTTAGGTCACCCATCTTTGACTCAACGGTAATACCTTCTTTGCTTTCGAGCATCCTACCTTTCTGTATGCCCATATATTCCTCAACGCTGACCCCCTTTGGCAATTCAAGGCCTCTCTTTAATAGATGTGTTAACATATCTTTTCTATAAATACCTGGCTTTAAGTCATACCCCCACTCTTCCTTATTTCTGTGTCTAGCGGCTTCATTACAGAAAAATAATTTATTTTCGGAGTCCCAAATGTTAACCGGATTTACAAGCTTATCTACTCCATCATATAGTCTTTCCAACTCGGCTTGTTTCTCTTTGATTTCTGATATGTCTGTGTAACTTTGTATATAGCTTCCGTCATCGAGTCCCACCGTATTCGCTATCCATTTTCCTAGTTCTAATGTAATCCCAGTCTTACTCGACTTTAGTTTTTTCCAACTTTGATCTATGTATTCATCTATCGTTTGTTTAGGAGGAAGAGAAAAAAGTCCAATTCTTATTGAGTTTTGGATAAGCTGACGTCTATGAACCCCAATTTTTAGATCAAATCCAAAGTCTTTTTGAACCTGAACTGCTGCCTTGTTGCAAAAAGCGACTTTATGCTCAGCGTCCCACAAAATTGTAGCATTGTTTAAAGCATCTATACCATTATAAATCCGATTTAGATCCTGCTCTCTTTTTCTCAGTTCTGTTACATTGGAGACAGTTTGTATCCAATCACCGCTATCCAGCCTAAAGCCAGTAACCATCGCAAAGATAGTTTCACCTTTGTATTCTGTCTCGAATTCAATGCTTGCGCCCGTTCCATCTTTAGAAGCCGCATCTACTCTCCCCATGAACTCTTTATGTACTTTCTCAGCCGACTTGGAGCCGTAATCCATTGCCCCCTTTTTAATTTGATTTCGAAGCATATCAATCCTTGATACCCCTGCCTCTAAATTAAACCCTATATTTTGCTGAAAATCTCTGAGGTTTTTGTTGGCATAGATGAGCTTATCCTCCTTATCCCAGAATGCCATTCCAGTTCCCATTTGCTCTAATCCCTCTTGAAGGCGTACCAACTCTTTTTCTTTCTTTCTCAACTCTGTTATATTCGCATAGCTCTGTATGTAGGAGCCATCTTCAAGAAGTTTTACAGAATACAATAAAGTTTTTTCGTTTACATTTATTTCACCTTGTAAACCCTCAGGGTTTTTTCTCATCAGTTCCATAGACTCATCAATCCATTCTTGAATTGATTTACCTTTTGGTACAGGAGATGCATTCTTCGCTTCCTGATTTTTAAGCATGTCATATCTTGAAACACCAGCCTTAAATTCAAAGCCCATTTCACCTTGCACCTGCTTCATTGATTCATTTGAAAATAGAAGCTTATGCTCCTTATCCCAAACGACAATTCCAGTTTGCATCGTGTCAACGGCGTCTGTAAGTCTTTTAAGAGAAAGTTCTCTAGTTTTTTGCTCAGTTATATTAGTTGTAGTTGTAATATAATCCCCACTCCTTAAACGTTGAGCGCTATTAATCATGAAGTTTTTTTCACCTTTCCACTCACTTTCAATCTCACGAGTAACTGCCTCGTCAGAAGAATCCATCATCTTTATAAATTTCTTATGGTAATCCTCTGCCGTTTCACTGCCTAAAGACAAGCCTCCCTTTTTAAAAGAATTTTTTAACATTTCTAGGCGATTGGTGCCTGGTTTCATATCAAAACCATAATCACTCTGAAAATCTCGCATAATTTTATTTGCGTATACTAAATTATCATCACTATCCCAATATGCCATTGCAGTAGACATCTGGTCAACTCCATCCCTTAAACGCTCAAGCTCTTTTTCTTGGTTTTTAAGGTGAGTCACATCCGAAATAACCTGAAGGATATTACCATCTTCAAGTTTTTTTTCAGTAACCATTGAGTAGGTACCATCACCCAATTTGTAAGTTGTCGTATTTTCACCATCAAAATTTTCAAAATATGATACACCTTTTTTAATCCAATTTTCTTTGGTTTCGTTTGGTGGAAGCTCATAAAAATCATTCTCTACTTGACTGATCATTGACTCTTCCCATGTCATACCAATTTCAGTTTTCACTCCAAAATCATCATTTCTCTTTTTTAAATATTTGTTAAATTTGAGAAGTCGCCTATCTTTGTCCCACAATTGTATTCCATAGGACATATTATCAATTGAAGAAGATAAGATCTTTTCCTGAACTTCTTTATCTTCAAGCTCAGTGACGTCATTTAATATTGTTAAAATACCTCCATCATCTAGTTTGTTCTCTGTTCTAATTACAGTCTTGCCATCTCTATATTTAATTTTAGTTGACTTTGATGTTAACTCAGCTCTTTCCTTCAGCCGCTTTTTTACGAAATCCTCAACGACAAAGTTTTGAGGAACTGAATAAAGACCTGCCGAAAACTGATTAGTAAGAAAGTCTGCATAAGTCATACCCTCGTTTAGCTCTATGCCCTGAGATGCGTTCTCTTTCCTTGCCAGCTCGTTTACTTTAATTAATTTTTCATTTTTGTCCCAAAACATCACATGGGAAGGAATAGAGTCTATTGCATTCGAAAGTCGCGACTGCATCATATCTCTTTTCTTTCTCTCCGTAACATCCACAACAACAGTTATCATATGACCGTTATTTGATGCCGTTTCTCGAATATTATACCATTCGCCCCCATCTGCTTCGAATTCATCCTCAAGAGAAAGTTTTTCTTGTCTCGCTTTTTCCCTTAATGAATATCTTTTCTCTATATTTTCCTTACTGTGGATACTTTCAGGCATATTTGCTACATCGTCCCAAACCTTTTTAAAGTTTATGCCCAGAGAAGGCTTTATAAGTAGATTCTTCTCTAATACATCACCATATAGTTTATTAAAGCCAAGAAGATTATCGTTCTCATCCCAAATTCCTAGGCCCTGTTTTGCATTATCAAACGCATCCAACATAGCCTGCAAAGCTCCAGTATCTGTCATTAAAAACCCCACTTAACAAAATAGAAAAGATTTTAAGTTAATTACTGTCTATTAAATATCGATTCGTTCCTAATTTGAATTTATTTTATCAGAATTCTAATAAATATTTTGACTCAACGCCGAGATTTTCGAGTTTTGTATGACCACCTAATTCAGGGAGGTTAATAACGAACCCTGCACCCACGACCTCTTTATCTTGGAATTTCTTTATTAGGTCGAGTGCCGCTATAACCGTTCCACCCGTTGCTAAAAGATCATCAATTATAAGAAGATTGGTGTGCCCATCGAGTGCATCAGTATGAATGTGCATGTCCGTAGCCCCATACTCGAGTTCGTAGGAAATAGAGTGCGTTTTATATGGTAGCTTTTGAGGCTTTCTGAGAGGAATAAATGCAGTTTCTAAGTTATAGGCTATAGCTCCCGCCATGATGAATCCCCTAGACTCGATACTTAAGATTGCATCGATCTCATATGATGCCCACTGACGTGTCATGGCATCAATCATTGTTTTAAATAAATATGGCTTTTGAAGAAGTGTTGTAATATCTCTGAATTGAACACCCTGGACTGGATAATCTGGAACTGTCCTAATACTATCTTTCAGATCCTGAAACTCTTTCATAACTTTGCCCTCTTTCCTCCGCTTTTATATTAATATAGTTCCCAAGAAATACTAATACCGATCCCAAAACTATGTACCATGTTAGCACTTCACTATAAAATAAATATCCTACCACAGAAATCAGAGGTAATCGCACAAAATCAATCGGCATTACTACAGAAACTGGCGCTAAACTGAATGCTTTTGTCATGCATAGATGCGCAGTTAACCCTGTAACAGATACTATAAGTAAGAATGGCAAATCAGACTTTGTTGGTATTTTAATGGTGAGATCATACCCTGCGCAGATCAGACTAAACACCGTTTGCATAATAACCAACCAAAAGAGTATACAGGTTAAACTAAATGTACGGGTCAGTAACTTCGTTGCAATAGCTGTTGCTGCAAAACAAATAGGTAGAAGAAATGCTGCAACCAACGCCCAATTTACAACATTTAGATCGGGCCTTGCTACCAAAATTATACCTACAAAACCAATTGCTGCTGCGAAAAGCTTTTCTTTTGTTAAAAGCTCGCCTAAAAAAATAGGAGCTAGAAACACTATAAAAAGAGGGGTTGAAAACTCGAAAGCGAATAGTTGAGAAAAAGGTATCAACGCTATAGCATAAAACCAAAAATTTTGACCACCAAAATGACTTATGTTGCGTATGAAATGAAGCGAAAGCTTCTCCACCCTTATTTGCTTAAGAGTATTGAAATATTTTCCAAAAGATAAGACTAAAAAAATCCCCACTAATGAACGATAAAGCATAATCTCAAAGGTATCTAAAGACGAAAATAGTTCCCTTCCTGAAACTGCCATGAGAGTAAAGGAGATCATAGCCCCTAGCATCCAGAAAATAGACTGGGCCAAATGTGAGAGTTGGTTCATTTAGATATTATTTTTTTGGAATTTGATCTGTAAGGCCAGCTATATAAAGTCTATTCCAAGTAGGACTTATGGTAATCTCATTTATACATACTCTTGGAGGTAGCTTAGCTAAAAATGCAACAGTCTCCGCACAGTCTTCCGGCTGAACCATTTTCTCCTTATCTTCTTTGGAGACGGGTATGGGTCTCTTATCAAGAATTGGTGTTGCCACCTCACCAGGGCAAATAGCACAAGCCCTCACACCAAAGTGACCTGCTTCCATATTTATGCCTTCGGTTAAAGCATTTACACCGTGCTTAGCTGCTGTATATGCAGGTCCTGTAAGTGTGGTCACATATTTCCCTGCCCAAGATGAGATGTTTATAATTAATCCCTCTCTTTGCTCCTTCATTTTTTCTAATACTAAGCGATTTGTATAAAAGACACCGTTCAAATCAATTTTTATAACTTGATCAAAATCTTCCTCTGACACATTATGCCAGTTTCTGTTTTTCGTGTTTAAACCTGCGCTAGCAACTAAAACATCTATTCGACCATAGTCTGATATGATATTTTGAAACACACCTTTCACATCTTCCGAATTGGAGACATCAAGAGGCTTTACTGAAGCCTGTCCTTTGCATTTTGAGGCCACAGTATTAAGAGCTTCCTTAGTTCTCCCAGAAAGTACAACAATGAAACCCTCTTCTGAAAGCTTAATAGCGGATGCCTCGCCAATACCTGACCCCGCTCCAGTTATCCACGCAACTTTATTTACCATGGTAATTTCCTTAAATTTAAAATTCTCAAGTATTACAGAGATATCACTGAGTTTAACAAAAAAACTAAAATAACAAAAAATAAATTGAAAAGACGGTGCAATTAGTCTATCGCTATCATCAACGATTTTTTTGAGGATAGTTATTTCATTACTATTCAACCTGATAAATTGAGATTATTGCTTAAGATACAGACTAAAGGATCGGAAATATAGACGGTCAAAGGAGATATAGTATGACTAAAGGTATCGTAAAATGGTTCAACCAAAAAAAGGGCTACGGTTTCATTGCACCAGAGGGTGAAGATAAGGACGTTTTTGTCCATATCACTGCTGTGCAGGCCGCAGGTCTAAAAAGACTTGATGAGGACCAAGAGGTTTCCTTTGAAATAGAGACTTCCGAAGATGGCCGTAAATCTGCCATCAATATAAAAGTAGATTAAGCTTTTTAGTCTATAAAAAAAACGCTTTTATGAGTCGAAGAAGAGGATCACGTTTCCGTGGAGCTCAAGAGAGCATTGTTTCTGATAACTCCAAAAATTTAAGCGTGTTTGGCAGCAGTCTCAACACGCTATCAGAAAAAGACAAAGCCGAGATCAATGCAGGGGTGCGGCACATTCTGTCTGAAATAGGCTTTGAACAACTGCCGAAATTTTTAGAATGTTTTATTGATAATAAAACGATTATTAAAAAAAATAATCGGTTCTGTTTTGGATTGGGGCTGATTGATCAGTGCCTGCAATCGTTCAACAACAATGTTATCTTGCACCAACAAAATCGAGAGAACTACTTAGATCTGTCAAAAGGAAATGTTTATTTTGGCACAGGGGGCGCTGCTCCACTTATTTTGGACTATGAAAGAAAAGTTTATCGGCCCTCTTTGGTAAAAGATCTCTTAAATGCTGCCCGAGTTGTTGATAGACTGGATAATCTGAGTTTTTTCTCTAGGCCGTTAGTACTGACAGATATCGCAGAGCCACACCTTATGGATATCTATACCGCCGTTATATCTTTATCTGCTACCAACAAACATGTCATGACAAGCGTCGCCAACCATAAGACTGTAAAGCCCTTGGCAGAAGTCTGCTATCTTATAGCTGGTGGAGAAGACACTTTTAGGCGATCACCATTTTTATCTTTAAATATAAATTTCATGATTCCTCCGCTTAGGTTAGATGCTGAAGCGTGCGAAGTTATGAGAGAAAGTGTCAAATACGGAATTCCTGTTATGGCAAACGTGTTTGGACAGAGAGGCGCATCTAGCCCTGTCAGCATTGTTGGATCAGTCTGTCAAACGGTTGCCGAGGCATTATCAGGGTTGTTAATATGTTGGCTTTTAGATCCAGATTCAAAAGTTATTTGTGGTCCTAGAGCTATGGTAACCGATCTAAGGACAGGCGGAATGGCTGGAGGAAGCGGAGAGCAAGCACAAACGACCTCTCTGCTTAGTCAAATGATGCATTACTACAAGATCCCAAACTCATCGATCGCTGGTGCATCAGACAGCAATATTCCCGATTACCAAGCAGGTTATGAGAAAGCTCTCTCGATAGCAACATCAGCACAGTCAGGCGCAAATTTAATTACTCAATCAAGCGGTATGCTTAGCGGTCTAATGGGAGTATCTCTTGAGTCTTTTGTACTTGATAATGAACTATGTGGATCAATTTTGAGTTCAATGCGTAGCATAGACGTACCAGTGCTAACCAATGATTTAGAGTCTATAAGGCAAGTAATTAAAAGGGATAAGCACTTTTTAGGAGAATCCGATACCTTGAAAAGAATGAGTACTGATTTTGATTATCCAAAATCGGCAAAAAGGTTATCGCCAGAGTTATGGATGAAAGAAAAAGATAATACAATGCTAAACGAGGCCAGAAAAAACCTTGAAGAAATGCTTTCTAGCAATTTTCAGAGCCACCTAAGCCCAGAGATACTAAAAAAAATAGAAACTGATTTTGAAATCAATTTAGACGCAATTTGTGGCCAAAAATAATGGCGATGACGGAAGGATTCGAACCCTCGACCCCCAGAGCCGAAATCTGGTGCTCTATCCAGCTGAGCTACGTCACCGCTAGGAATAAGTCTATCATAAAATCAGATCGAAGTCCTATAGGGTTTATCATTATTCAATAAAGAATAATCAAAACTTAGTTTGCTGTTTTTTTTGACCTAATTATTTGTGCTGCTGAGAATTTAAACTCAGGAATTTTTCCATATGGGTCAAGTTGTGGGTTAGTTAAGAAGTTTGCAGGAGCTTCAACATAACAAAATGGCATAAATAGCATCCCTTCACTGACATCCCTATCGAGCTTGAGTTGAAGCTCTATTTCTCCCCTTCTCGTTTTTACACAAACCCAGTCACCTTTGTTGAAACCCTGAATTTTTGCATCTCTTGGATGCATACTTACGACTGGAATAGGCTCTTGTGCTTCTAGCATAGACGCTCTTCTTGTCATTGCACCTGTATGCCAATGCTCTAGTACCCTACCCGTGGTTAAGACAAATGGATATTTGTCGTCTGGCAATTCATCTGGAGGAAGTAGGTCGGTTGGCACAATTTTGGCTTTTCCTGTCTCAGTTGGAAATCCAGAGAAAAATATAACCTCCTCTCCTGGTAAGTCAGAACCAAAGCTTGGATAGCAAACCGACCCTTCTTTCTGCAAACGATCCCAGCTTATATTATCTAAACTTCTCATATGACTTGCCATTTCTTCGTATACATCGGAAACACTGTCATATTCCCATTTCAGCCCGCATCTTTTTGCTAAATCAACTATCAACTCCCAATCTTGTCTAGCATCACCCGGCATCTCTAAAACAGGTCGACCTAATTGAATCTGCCTATTAGAGTTAGTGTATGTACCTAGCTTTTCTGCTTGAGCTGAGGCTGGGAAAATAATGTCAGCAAACCAAGCTGTTTCAGTAAAAAATATGTCCTGAACTACTAGGTTATCTAGTTTTGAAAGAGCCTGTCTAGCGTGCCGTTGGTCTGGATCACTCATAGCTGGATTTTCTCCCATAATATACATTCCGGATATATCACCATCGTTTATTGCATTCATTATTTCAACCACAGTAAGTCCTTTGACAGGATCCAAAGACCTTCCCCATGCATCTTCATAATGCTTACGCATATCTGAATTCTCAACTGACTTGTAGTCGGGATATGTTATGGGGATGAGACCAGCGTCAGACGCACCTTGAACATTATTTTGTCCTCTCAAAGGATGCAGTCCGGTTCCTTTTCTACCAATTTGACCTGTGATTAACGATAAGGCTATGAGACATCGGGCATTATCAGTTCCATGAACGTGCTGACTGATACCCATTCCCCAAAAAATTATACTGTTGTTTGAGGTAGCATATGTTCGTGCAATTTCTCTTATATAATCTGCCTTAACTCCACTGACTTCTTCCATTGCCTCTGGGGTAAAATCCTTTACGTTCTCGGCCAAAGATTGAAAGCCATCGACATTAGCTTGGATATATTGTGTGTCATACAAGTTTTCTTCAATTATTACATTAATCATTGCATTAAGCATTGCAACATCGCGACCAGCATTGAATACAACAGGATGGCTTGCTAAACGCATTAAACCCTGTTTCCTCGGATCCATAACAATTAATTTTTTCCCGTTTTTGGCTGCCTGTTTAAAGTAAGTTGCGGCAACTGGATGGTTCTGTTCCGGTCTTGCTCCTATTATCATAATACAGTCACTGTCATCTGCAGCAGTAAAAGGTGCTGATACTGCCCCTGACCCAATTCCTTCCATAAGAGCAGCAACACTTGAAGCATGGCATAGCCTTGTACAATGATCGACATTATTAGTGCCGAAGCCTTGTCTTATAAATTTTTGAAATAAATAAGCCTCTTCATTTGTTCCTTTAGCTGACCCAAACCCGCTAAGCGCTTGGCCTCCTTTTTGCTCAAGTATTTTCAAAAATTTTGAAGCAGCTAAATCTAGTGCTTCATCCCATGTTGCTTCTTTAAAAATTTCATTTATATCTGAAAAATCGTATGCGCAGTCTGGTTTCTTTTCGACACCTGCCCTTCTTATTAGAGGTTTAGTAAGTCGCTCAGGATGCATAACATAGTCCATTCCGAACCTTCCTTTGACACATAGCTTACCCCTATTCGCCGGACCTTGAATGCCATCGACTTTTATTATCCGATTTTCTTTTACACTTACCTCAGTACGACATCCAACACCACAAAATGGACAAACGCTTTCAATCTTTTTTTCCGGATAGGCTATTCTTTTAGTTGATTCTGCATTCATCAAAGACTTTTCCATCAGGGCACCCGTGGGGCAAGCCTGAACGCATTCTCCACATGCTACACAGGAGGAAGCTCCCATAGGGTCTTCTATGTCGAAAACAGGAACTGTATCAATACCTCTTTTACCCATACCTATTACATCATTAACCTGAACTTCCTTACAAGCTCTTTCACAAAGACCACAAGCTATGCACGCGTCAAGATTAACTGAAATCGATGGGTGTGACGCGTCGCGGAATATACTGTCTACAGGAATTTCATTTTTTGCTCCTGGTTTACTGCTTGGAAAAGATGGGCTTTCAAAATCTGCATTTTTCGCTTGAGTCCAGAAATGGGCTTCCGGGTCTGGACTCTGCTCTTTATCCGGCATATCTGAAGCAAGGAGGTCAAAAACGATTTTCCTATTACTATTGACCCTTTCTCCCTGTGATATAACCGACATTCCTTCTGAAGGCATTCTAACACAAGAAGCCGCTAAGACTCTTTCCCCTTCTATCTCAACCATGCATGCTCTGCAATTTCCATCCGCTCTATACCCAGGAGCATCTTTCCAACAAAGATGTGGAATAGTGACTCCATGTCTCTTAGCAACTTGCCAAATGGTTTCTCCTTTAGTTGCTTCCACACGTTTGCCATCTAAAGTAAAAAATATTTTTTCATTAATCGTTGGATTATCGAGGCTCATAATCAAAACTCCTCTGGAAAATATTTAATTAGATGCGATACACAATTGCTAGCCGCTTGGCCTAACCCACAAATTGAACTATCACTCATAACCTTGATAAGGGCGTTATAAAGATCTAATTCTTTATTGTTATCTTCTAGAAGACTAATCATTTTGTCGGTACCAGACCTACATGGGGTGCATTGCCCACAGCTTTCATGCTTAAAAAAACGCATAGTGTTCAAAGCTGCCTCTTTGATATTATCGTGATCAGATAAAATCACTATCGCATGGGAGCCAATAAAGCCCCCGTACTCTTCAAAAATTCCGAAATCAAGTGGTAATGATGCCAGATTGGCCGGAAGTATTC
>CACBNQ010000035.1 GCA_902540655.1 uncultured Alphaproteobacteria bacterium
AGAATACTTAAGTGCTTCTACTAAAATTTCTACATGCCCTTTATTTATGTAATCTTCCAAATCCTCAGCCACGCTTGCTTTAAAAAGAACAAGAATTGAAGTGAAAATTTGCAAAAACAGTTTTTTCATAATAAGGATTTTACCTATCTTGATTTGGTTATCTGAAAAAAATGCAGAATTGTAAACTCAGAGTTTTGGTAACGAGATTATGAATCTTGCGAATTTTTGTTTCCTATATATTATGTTACAATCGTAATTATTGAAAAGGTTAAAAATAATGTTTAAAGGTTCGATCCCTGCGCTGATTACTCCGTTTAAAAATGGAGAAGTTGACTTTTCTGCACTTGAGAATTTAGTTGAGTGGCATATCAGCGAGGGTAGTTCTGCAATAGTGGCCGTTGGAACAACCGGTGAATCTCCGACACTGAGCCATCAAGAACATAAGGAAGTTGTGGAAGCGATAATAAACTTCTCAGGAAAGAGGATACCAATAATAGCTGGTGCAGGCTCAAATAGTACTGCAGAGTCTATAGAACTTATGGAATTTTCTGAAAAAGTTGGAGCTGATGCTGCGTTAGTAGTTACTCCATACTACAACAAACCAAATCAAAAAGGTCTTCTTAATCATTACACAAGACTGCATGATAACTCAAATTTGCCTATTATAATTTATAATATTCCAGGTCGATCAATCATTGATATGAACCCTGATACTATGGGTCAGTTATCTAAATTACCACGAATTATTGGGGTCAAAGATGCAACTGGTGATGTCTCTAGGGTTTCTGATACCAGAGAAACGTGTGGAACGGATTTTATCCAATTATCTGGCGAGGATGCCACAGCGCTAGGGTTTAATGCGCATGGTGGTGTCGGTTGCATTTCGGTAATTGCAAATATTGCTCCAAAACTTTCAGCATTCTTTCAAGATGCGATGCTGGCTGGTAATTATAAAAGCGCACTTGAATATCAGGATAAACTACTACCCCTTCACCGTGCCGCCTTCGCAGAGCCAAGCCCAGCCCCGACTAAATACGCACTAAGCCTACTTAGCAAATGTGAAAATGAAGTGAGAGCACCTCTTTGTACAATATCTACAGAGACAGAGAGCCAGATAAAATCAGCTATGCATGCCGCAGGTTTAATCTCCGCTTCCGATGAGTAAAAAAAAAGTATTATCCAAATCACTCGCCGAAAATCGTAAAGCTAGATACAACTATGAGATTGGTGAGACACTTGAGTGTGGTCTTGTTTTAGTGGGTTCAGAAGTGAAGTCTTTGAGAGATAGCGGGGGTCTTATTACTGAAAGTTATGCAAGTATCGAGGAAGGAGAGTTGTGGCTGATTAACTGTTATATACCTCTTCACAGCAATTCAAAAACATTTGGTCATGAAGAAAGAAGAAGGCGCAAACTACTTATCAATAAAAAGCAACTAAAGAAACTGTGGGTAAATTTAACTAGGGAAAGAATGACTCTTATTCCTCTTAAACTTTACTTAAACGAAAAAGAGAAAGTTAAACTTTTAATTGGTATTGCAAAAGGAAAAAAAGTCGTCGATAAGAGACAAACCGAGAAAAAGAGAGATTGGCAAAGGGAAAAATCAAGACTATTGAAACAAAGCTAATATCACGCATTTATTTGGCTAGCTGATAAGACTATCCTTCTAAATGGGATCAAGAATAAGGATGCCAGAAATAATTTTACCATGAAATCAGCTACAGCCATACTTACCCAAAAAGGTGTTTCTATGGGAAAAAAGTTCAATAGCGCTGATACCTCGTTCGCCCACGCTACATCATTTTGTGGTTCAATGAATACGAATATTGCTGAAAACGCTATAGAAAAGAAGATCAACGTATCGAGAGCTGAGCCTATTGTTGATGATACCAAAGGGGGAACCCACCATCTTAATTTTCTAAAAAAATGAAAGACATAAGTGTCACTAATATGTGCTACCAAGAATGCAAGACCTGAGCCCACAGCAATCCTCAAGGTAACCAAAGGACCAAACTCGCCTTCAATTTGACTACCAATTAAGGAACATATAACGCCGACGACAAAACCCCAAAAAATTACTTGCCTTGCTCTTCTAGGACCCTCTAATTTATTCACAACGTCATTAATCAGAAAAGCTATTGGATAGGTAAACGCTCCATAAGTTAAAAAAGCACCTAGATAAAACTGGACCAATACATTGGAAATAATAACCACTGAGGCCATTATAATAATTGCTATAAATGTGGTCTTATTATCTATTGCTCGCTCTTCCATTTTTTCTCGATACCTTCCCAAATTGTTTCCGCATAATTCTTGTTTTCGAAGCGCTCTAGTTCTTGTAGGCCCGTAGGCGAAGTCACATTTATTTCTGTTAAATGCTTACCAATTACATCTATTCCCACGAAAAATAAATTTTTCTTTTTCAACACCGGTGAGATCCTTTTACATATTTCAATATCTCTTGCAGTCAAGTTTGACTTTTCAGGTGTACCACCAACATGCATATTTGATCGAATATCGTCTTGAGGGGGAATACGGTTGATAGCACCTATCGGCTCTCCATCAACTAAAATAATTCTCTTATCTCCATTAGACACATCTGGCAAAAATTGTTGAACAATGATCGGCTCTCTTGAGTTATTTACGAATGTTTCAAAGAATACATTCAAGTTTTTGTCGCCCTCGACCAATCTAAATACACCTGTCCCTCCATTTCCATACAGAGGCTTAAGAATTACATCTTTGTATCTATTTCTAAAATCAATAATTGACCTTAGGCTTCTTGTAATAACGGTTGGTGGCATTATGTCTATGAAGTCGAGAACTAAAAGTTTTTCTGGAGAGTTTCTCACCCAATATGGGTCATTGAGAACTAAAGTTTTACCTTTGAGCCTTTCTAACAAGAAAGTGGTAGTTATGTAAAGCATATCAAAAGGAGGATCTTGTCTTAAGAAGACTATATCTACTTCCTTCGACAAATCTATTTTCTGCTCTTTTTGCAGAGAAATAATTGGTATACCCTCCCGGTCTATATCTACTTTCTGGCTATACGCAATAATGTTCCCGCTTTCATAGACTAAGCTTTCAGGATTAAAATAGTATATTTGATGACCCCTTTTTTGGCCTTCCTCTGCCAATCTAAATGAAGTATCTCCGTTAATGTCGACATCAGATATTGGATCCATCTGAAATGCTATCTTGAGTTTCATAAATACATACCAATCTAGGTTAATTGTTATCTTTAAATATCGTTAGGGCTTTTTTATATATAATTTTTTTTGGGATCTTTAGCTTCTCAGCTAGAAAATCCACTGAATCTTTCATGCTCATCGATTTTTTTATTTTTCTAAGCTGTTCATCTAAGTTTTTCAAGTCAAAATCTCGAGCCTCATTTTTTCCTACTACAATTACAAACTCTCCTTTTAAGGATCTCATTTTTTTTGTTACCTTTATACCTTCTTGTGCTTTAAATCTGGTTACCTCTTCATTTAATTTCGTTAGCTCCCTACAGATACATATTTCAGTGGGTGGTCTGCAAGTCTCTGATAACAGTTCCAACGTTTTTTGCAGTCGCTTGCCACTCTCAAAAATAATCAAAGAAGAGCCTAGATTTAAATACGTTTCTAATAGTTTTTTCTTCTTGCTTTTGGTATTCGGTAAAAACCCCAAAAAACTAAACGTATCCGTTGGCAAGCCTGATACTGTTAATGCCGCAATAACAGAGGAGGGTCCAGGAACGCTAAAAACCTCAAAACCCTCTTCAATTGTAGTCTTTACCAGTTTATAGCCAGGATCTGAAATCAATGGTGTACCCGCGTCACTGACTAATGCCACACTTTTGCCTTGTTTAATTAATTCTATTATTTTCCTTCTTGTATGAGCTGAGCTATGATCGTGATATGAAATTATAGACTTTACTGATTTGCTAATTTTCAATAATTTAAATAGTGATCTTACACTTCGAGTATCTTCGCCAGCTACGTAATCAGAATTACTTAACATATGTAGTGCTCTAAAACTGATATCACTTAGACAGCCCACTGGAAGTGAAACAAGATATAAGCCGGACTTAATTTCTGGATACACAAATTCGTTCATACTTATTCAAAAATCTCGCAATTTAATATAACTTCTCAATCTAAAGCTTTCTAGACTTTGTAAATTTTTTAATAATTCTCTCGTGTAGTCTAACTAAATATAATATTACTCTAGTTTATGCAGACAGCAAAGAAGACCATAATCGAATTGGATAGTTGTGGAGAAAAGTTAAATAAGGAACTTTTAGATTTAGCTATTCCCAATAACCCAGATGTAAAGACAAGAGCAAAGATAACATCCATTCTTAGAGCTTCTAATGAGCTCATGACCCAAGTCGCTTTTGATTTTCTAAACAAATGCCCTTTTTTAGGCAACGAAGCGAAAAGCCTTTTTTGTAAAAAAACAGATATATTGGTTACTACTATTTTTAATCTAGTTTATAAAAAATTTCATCCGTCCACTCACTCTTCTGAAAGTCAAAGCTTATCGTTAGTTGCTATAGGAGGTTTCGGAAGGGGTGAAATGGCTCCTTATTCCGATATAGATTTATTATTCCTGTCCAATAAACATCAGACAGGTTGGGCTAAGAGTGTAGTGGAGTCTGTATTGTATCTACTTTGGGATTTAAAATTTAAAGTAGGTCACTCATCTAGAACTATATCTGATTGTGTTCAACTAGGTTTGGATGACTTAACAATACGAACCTCAATGCTGGAGAAGAGATACTTATGTGGAAGTATAGACTTATTTGAAAAATTAGAAACTACGCTAAAGAAAAAAGTTTTTTCAAAAAAAGCATCGAATTTTGTGGAAGGAAAGCTTGCAGAGAGAGCAGAAAGACACCTTAAGTATGCTAATGCGCGGTATATGCTGGAGCCAAACATTAAAGAAGGTAAAGGAGGACTACGAGACCTCCATACCTTATACTGGATATCAAAGTATATTTATAAAACCGATAACATCCAATCCCTTATAGAGAAAAAGATCTTTAAGAAGAGCGAGCTAGAAATATTTACAGAAGCGGAAAATTTTCTTTGGTTTATAAGGTGTAAAATTCATCAAATATCAGGTTACGCTAATGAGAAATTATATTTTAACATTCAAGCTGATTTAGCAAAAAGCTTAAATATTGAAGATGATAACTCGAGAAGAGGCGTAGAGATATTTATGCAAAAATATTTTCTACAGGCAAAAAATGTTGGAGATCTTACGAGAATATTCTTAACCGCAATAGAAGAGAATTATTTGGCGAAGAAAAAAGGATTTAAGAGAAACCTCTCAGAACTGCTAGGGCTTTCCGGAAGATCATTAAAGCCATTACAAGCAGGGTTAATTATTGAAAAAGGCAGACTCAATATCAAAGATAAAAATTTTTTAACAGAAAAACCAATAAATATTTTAAAGCTATTCATTTGTGCCCTCGACTCTAAAATACTAATTCATCCACAAGCATTACGACTAGTTTCACAAAATTTAGATTTGGTAGATTCTGAGCTCAAAAATAGTTTTGAGGCAAATGACCTGTTTTTAAGTTTATTGATTGACTACGGCAATCCCGAACGAGTTCTGAGAAGAATGAACGAAGTTGGGTTTTTAGGGACATTTATACCTGACTTTGGCAGAATTGTAGCGTTAATGCAGTTTAATATGTACCATTGGTTCACTGTCGACGAACATACGATTCAATGCTTAAAAGTTTTATCCGAGATTGAAAAATTACCTAAAAACTATGGTACCGCTGTAAAGGAAATATTTTCTAGGAAATCTCTTAATAGAAAAATCCTGTATCTCTCAATACTCTTTCATGATATTGGAAAGGGGCTAGAGAATGACCATTCTATTGAGGGTGAGAAAATTGCTACCAAATTATGCAAAAGATTCTCTCTCAAAGATAGTGAGCGTAAGAAAATTAGTTGGTTAGTGAGAAATCATTTAATGATGTCTGATTTTGCTCAAAAACGAGATTTATCCGACCAAAAAACAATCATAGATTTTCAAGAGTATGTCACAGATAGAGAAACGCTAGATCTACTATTTATACTTACCGTATGTGATATAAAAGGTGTATCTTCTGATGCATGGAATAATTGGAAAAAGTCTCTACTCGAGAGTCTTTACTTTCAAACACTTCGATTAGTTTCAAAAGATATCAAGGTTGAAAAAAAGTCAGAGCGAATAGATACAGCAAAGACAAAGCTTAAGGGATATCTCCAAGGGTTTAACAATGAAGATATCAAAAAAGAAACTTTGCGCCATTTTGATGCTTATTGGCTAGTTTTAGATACACCAACCCAAAAGCTTATAGCCGAAATGATAATAAGGCTTGAGCAAGATCCATTGCAGATTGAACCTTCATATGATAGCGAGCGTGATATAACAAAGATAATTTTTGTCATGGAAGACCATCCTGGCATTTTTTCAAGATTGGCAGGGGCACTAGCAATTGCGTCTGCTAATGTTATTGATGCTAAAACATTTACAACAAAAGATGGAATAGCGAATTTTATTTTTTGGATACAAGATAATATTGGAAAAAAATATGATGAAAGAAAAACTAGAAAGTTGTTAGAAACAGTTAAGAAAACCCTCTCAGGGGAGATTATCACAAAATCAATTTTAGAGAAACAAGACAAAATAAAAGACCGTGAGAAGTACTTTGAGGTACCAACAAAGATTTCTTTTGATAATAAAGGGTCGCATAAACAAACTATGATTGAAGTTGATACTCGAGATCGATTAGGCCTTCTATATGACATAACAAACACACTATTTCGGAACCAAATTACAATAAGGTCGGCGGTAATTGCTACATATGGAGAGCAAGCTGTAGACACATTTTATGTAAATGATTTATTTGGCGAAAAAATTATATCCTCACAAAAACTAGAGCAAGTGAGGAAGGAGCTTTTGTTTTATCTTGATAAACATTTTAAGAAGGCTTTAAAAAATTAATGACAAAGAAAAACTCTCTCATTAATAACTTCTCAATTGTTAGTCTTTGGACACTCTTTAGTCGAATATTAGGGTTTTTGCGCGATATTTTTCTGGCTCTTTTTCTTGGTTCTGGTCCGGTGGCTCAGGCTTTTTTACTCGCATTTACTATTCCGAATATGCTTAGGCGAATATTTGCGGAGGGTTCATTTAATAAAGTGTTTATACCGATTTTTATAGGAGTCAAAGATAGAAAAAAAGATGCTAACGAGCTGGTGACGATAGTGTTTTTTTCTCTTTTTATAATCCTAGGTTTAATTTCAATACTAGGTGTGATTTTTATGCCGACTTTAATAAAAGCACTTGCGTTTGGTTTTTTAAATGACGAAAGATTCGAATTGGCGGTACTATATGGAAGAATAATATTCCCGTACATTCTACTCATCTCATTGGTACAATTATTCAATTCAGTACTTAATGCTCTCAACCTATATCACATCAGCACCGCTACGCAGGGTGTTTTAAACTTATTTCTTATTTGTTCTTTAATCTTTTCTGCCCTTTACTCTGGTGATTTTGGTTATAATCTTTGCATAGCTGTATTGGCCTCTGGCTTTGTAAACTTAGTAATGGTATTCATAGCATGTAGGTTGAATGGGATTTCCCTCACCTCAGTAAATTTATCTGCCTTGAATCCGAATCTAAGTATCTCAAAAGAACTGTTTTTAAAATCAATACCCATTAGTTTAGCAAGTGGCGTTTCACAAATAAATCTCGTAGTAGGCAGACAAATATCATCACTTTTTGATGGTGCTATGGTATGGCTTATTTATGCTGATAGGCTTGCACAGCTTCCAATTGCGCTCATCGGGATTGCTTTAAATGTTGTTACTCTACCAAAACTTAGTTCACTTAAAAAACGTGGTCGACAAGTCGAGGGCAACTCATATCTGAACAGGTCTATGCAATTGTCCCTTATTTTTGCACTCCCTGCTTCTGTAGGTTTAATATATTTAAACTCCGAGATCATATCGTCTCTGTTGCAAAGAGGAAATTTTTTAGTAAATGATGCTATTCAAACTAGTAAAGCTTTATCAATTTACAGCTTGAGTATCATACCGATAAGCTTACAAATGCTATTACTTAACTTTTATTTTGCAGAGAAAAATATTAGGATACCTTTTTATTACTCGCTGGCGTCTGTTTTCTTGAATGTAAGTCTTGCTTATACTCTACTAGATACATTCGAGTTTCTAGCGCCTCCAATTGCATATGGAATCACAAATTGGTTAGTGTTTATTTCACTAGTGATTCATACCTACAAATTTGGTTTTTATTTTAACAGTGCTTTTAAACAGGCCCTACCAAGAATTGTACTTAGCAGTTGTATTATGCTCATTTTGTTAATACTAACGAAATCTGTTACACTTCGATATTTTTCTACTCAAATCCTCACAATCCTATGGTTAAGTATAGTCATACCTCTATCAGGAATTAGTTATTTTGCATGCCTGAAGTTTTTGGGTATATTAGATAAAAATTTTTGGATCAATGACTCTAGTAAATAATGTAAGAGACGGTTTTGATGGATAGTAAATTAGTTTTTTCTGGTGTGCAGCCCACTGGAAACCTCCACTTAGGAAATTATCTCGGAGCCGTTAAACGATTTGTAGAGCTTCAAGACGCAAATGCTATGTGCATTTATTGCCTGGTAGATCTTCATGCAATAACCAACTGGCAAGATCCAAAAGAATTACGTCAAAATACTATCGAGGTAACCGCCGCTTTTTTAGCCTGTGGTTTACGGCAAGAAAACTCAATTATATTCAACCAAAGTCAAGTCTCGACACATACTGAGCTAGCATGGATATTCAATTGTGTGGCAAGAATTGGGTGGCTGAATCGCATGACACAATTTAAAGAGAAAGCTGGAAAGAATAGAGAAAATGCCTCTCTTGGACTTTATTGTTACCCAACTCTAATGGCAGCTGACATTCTTGCTTACCACGCAACTCACGTACCGGTGGGTGAAGACCAAAAACAACATCTTGAATTAACTCGCGATATAGCTATGAAATTTAACAATGACTTCAACGCTCCAGGCTTTTTCCCAATACCAGAGCCAATTATAGAAGGAACAGCTACTAGAATAATGTCTTTGAGAGATGGAACCAAAAAAATGTCTAAATCAGAAGCTTCAGAGATGTCTCGTATAAACCTAACCGATGATAGCGATTCAATAAGAAAAAAGATTCAAAAAGCAAAGACCGATCCCTTTGAAATACCGAGCGAAAAAGAAGAACTTGTGAACCGTCCAGAAGCAGAAAATTTACTTGGAATCTTTGCAACTTTAGCGGATCAATCCATTGAAAAAACTCTGGAGCAATTTTCAGGATCGGATTTTAAAAAATTGAAAGATGAGCTATCAGATATCCTTATTTCTGAACTTGATCCAATAAATAGGGAAATAAAAAAGCTCCTTAATGAAAAAACATATATTGTAGAAATTTTGCGAAAAGGCTCTGAAAAAGCTGATGATATTTCTCAACCGATATTACAAAAGACACGTGAGATAGTCGGATTTTTGAAATAAAAATCTAAGGTTTCTTAGATTTTTAGGTTAAAATAGTTCTTGGTTTTTATTATAGGGGAATTGTGAGAAAGTTTTTAGTAATAATGGATAATAGTCCCGAGTTCTTAAATGCGCTTCACTATGCGGCAACCAGAGCCGCTAAAACTGGTGGTGGTGTTGAAGTACTGGCAATTATCACACCTCAAGATCAAACACACTGGCTTGGTGTTGCCGAAAAAATGAGAGAAGAAGCAAGAGAAACGATTAAAGAAAATTTTCAAATATATTCAAATTGGATGAAAGACGAGCTAAAGCTCGAGGCTGAATTAGTTATTCGAGAGGGAGAAAAAGCTACTGAGGTACTTAATCAAATCTCGGAAGATAAGGAAGTTGGAGTGCTTGTTTTAGGAGCAAACAATTCGAGTGAAGGTCCTGGGCCATTAGTTAGCCAACTAGTTTCAAGAGATGGCGGCAACTTGCCGATACCTGTTACTATCGTTCCGGGCTCAATGACAAAGGAAAGAATTGAAGCTGTATCTTAATCTTGAAAAATGCTACAATGGTCACTATATATTTTCAGGTACAATAATGGAGAAAATTAATGTTCATCCAAACAGAAGAGACACCCAACCCGGCAACACTAAAGTTCTTACCTGGTCAAACCGTTTTGGGTACAGGAACCGCCAACTTTAGTGAGGGCGATAATATTGAAAAGTCACCGCTAGCAAAAAAGCTGTTTGGCGTAGAAGGTGTAATTGGTGTCTTTCTAGGAAGCGACTTTATCACTATTACTAAGAGAGAAAATTTCTTGTGGGAACACATAAAGCCTGCGTTACTGGGAACAATTATGGACTTTCTACAGTCTGGTGAAGAAATGTTAATCGAGGAAGCTAGAGACTCCTTGCCCAATGTCCATGAAGGCCCTAACGGTGAAATAGTAAAAAAAATAACAGACCTTTTAGATACAAGGGTTAGACCGGCTGTTGCTCAAGATGGTGGAGACATAACTTTTCAGAGTTTCGAAGAAGGAGTAGTATACTTGCATATGCAAGGGGCTTGCGCTGGATGTCCTTCATCAACTATGACTTTAAAAATGGGCATTGAAAATCTACTTAAACACTACATTCCTGAAGTGACTGAAGTTAGACCTGTAGCTTGATAAACAGGGTTATAAATACACTGGCTATTGACCTTACCACTTCAGATATAAAATTGGGGCTCGATGTTAATGGCGTATTTTCTGATTACAAAAATGTAGACCAACAAAATTTTGATAAAATTTTTTTTTTCTCTCAGACTTTCTAAATAAAAATAAGACAGAAATACATGAGATTAATCGAATTGTGGTCTGTACTGGACCTGGAAATTTTAACGGGATTAGGGCGTCTATATCTGCCATGAAGGGTGTTTGTTGTGCTTTACCTATTCAACTAATAGGTATAAATAAATTTCAAGCTCTGTCAAAAATATATAAGTCTGCTTTGATTTCTCTCAAATATAGAGGGAATAAGATATACTGGTGCATATTAAAAGACGAAGAGCCTATTTTTATGTCCTCTTCAGACATAGAAGATATTAAAACCACCGAAGATCACTCTGACTTAATGGTTGTTGGATATAGAGCGGAGGAAATAGCAACAAGAATTAAAGTAGATAAATTTATCGAACAAAATGAGATATCTATCCGAGATTTACTTGATTTCTCAAGAGAAGTAGTAAGTCCCAGAAAGTTTTTGCCGAAGCCTTTATACATAGCACCGGGTCAGTCTTTATTCGCCAAATATAAAGGACCAAAAATACTCGATATACCATTAGATGTCAGCTGAGGAATATTTTAATCTCTATAAGAAGTGTGTAGACATTGATTCAATTCAGTTCTCTTTGGAAGATTTCAAACGATTTCAGAAGTCTAAAAATATCAAGATCGAAAAGGAAAAATATTGCATAGCAATACTAGGTCTAACTGATCACGAAGTAGAGATATACTTTATTGGCGTTGCAGAAAGTCTTAGAGGTAGGGGATTAGGGAAAAAGTTACTAAAGAATATTATAAGCTTTTCGAAATATTATGGAGCCGACTTTATAAGCCTTGAAGTAGGAATTAATAATATCCCAGCAAAAAATATGTATCTTTCGTTTAATTTTATAGAATACGGAATTCGAAAAAACTATTACAGAAACAGTTCAGATGGTCGAGAAGATGCAATAATAATGAAGCTTAATTTAAATTAGCCTTCTTTGCTATACGGGACGCCTATGGCTCCTGGTGCCCTTGCTTTTCCGATAAAGCCTGCTAACAAAACTACAGTGAGAACATAGGGTAATGCCTGCATTACTTGCACAGGAACTTCTCCAATCCATATTAACTCAACTCCCTCCAGCCTTACCCCTAATGCCTCTAAAAATCCGAATAAAAGGCACGCTAATAGAGTTGGAATTGGGTTCCATTTACCGAATATCATTGCTGCTAACGCGATATAACCTTTACCAGCAGACATCTCTCTTCCAAATCCCGCACCATGAGCAATCGATAAATAGGCTCCTGCAAGTCCACATAACATTCCAGCGATTAAGATAGATTGATATCGCATTTTAGTTACCGAAATCCCAGCAGTATCAACTGCTTCAGGTTTCTCCCCCACAGCCCTTAGTCGAAGACCAAACCTAGTTTTAAAAATTACATAGTAAGTGAAAAAAACAGCTAAAACTGAAAGATAAACTAGAATATTATGGCCTGAAATTACTTCAACGAATAATTCTCCAAAGACTGGAACAAAACTCAACTGATCCAGAAAAAGAAAATCAATAGGCATAAATCGTTGTTCTGATGCTAAAGGCGGCGTTTGACCCCCTCTAGAAAATAGAGCTATCCCTAAAGTTATTGTCAAGCCTGATGCCAAAATATTTATAGCCAAACCACTTATAACTTGGTCTCCCTTATTTGTAATACAGGCGAACCCATGGATTAAAGACGCACTACATGACACTAAAATAGCAGCAAATAATCCAAAAATTGGAGACCCTGTCAAGAATGTCGCTGTTGCAGCTACAAAAGCAGATAGCAGCATCTTACCTTCTAATCCAATATCTATGATACCGCTTCTCTCAGAAAAAATACCGGCCATCGCACAAAATATTAGTGGTGTTGCAATCCTAATAGTTGAGTCAAGTAAGGAGATTATAATTTGAAAACTTTCAAGCATTATTATAATTCCCGTAATACTTGATGTAAATTCTCTCCACCAAAGGGTTTAACATATAAGCTAGCGCTCCAGAAAAAAGTATTATCAAACCTTGAATGAGCAAGACCATTTCCCTGGTTATCGATGAAAACTCGAAGTCTAATTCCGTTCCACCTTGGTATAAAGCTCCAAATAAAAGACTAGCCAGAAATATACCAAAAGGATGATTTCTTCCCATCAAGGCAACTGCTATACCAGTAAAGCCATATCCCGCCGTAAAACCCAAAAGCAGTTTATTGTGAACTCCTAAAAGTTCATTAATTGCAACCAGACCAGCAAGACCCCCAGAAATAGCCATAACAATTATGATTGTAGATGATACTTTAATGCCAGCGTATATGGCTGCTGTTTCCGAGTGACCAAGAGACCTCACTTCATAACCAAACTTCGTTCTCCACACTAAAAACCAAAAACCAACCGATACAAATAAAGCGACTATAAAAGAGAGATTTAAGGGGGACATTGCCATTTCTAATCCCAGATATTTCGCCAATATATGTATTTGCTCTAACCCCACACCTGATGCAAAGTCTCTTGTCTCGGGAGACATCTGTCCAGGCTCTATTATTACATTAACCAATAGATACACCATCAGTGCTGCTGCTATAAAGTTGAACATAATTGTTGTTATCACAATATGACTACCTCTTTTCGCCTGAAGATATCCTGGAATTATACCCCAAATTGCCCCAAAAATTACTGATCCCAAAATAGCTAATATTGTAACTAGAAAACCCACAACATGCTGATCAAAAATCAAACATACTAGACCCACACCAAGTCCACCTACATATGCCTGTCCTTCCCCACCGATATTGAAGAGCCTAGCATGAAATGCCAGAGCAACTGCTAGTCCAGTAAAAATAAAATTTGTTGTATAATAGAGCGTGTACCCTATAGCCCCTGGGTAATAGAAAGCGCCTTTTATCATGACAAAGATTGCTTTGAACGGATTCTCTCCAATAAAAAAAATAAATAATCCGGACACACAAAAAGCCAAGAACAAATTCATCAGTGGTATCACGCCTACCGAGAGCCATTTAGGAATAATATTACTATCACTCATTTTAACCTCTTAAACCTGTTCGAGACCTGACATCATTTTTCCAAGGTCTAACTCAGTTGCATTTGAGCTATTAGTTTCTCCAACGATAGTGCCTTGGTTCATCACTACAATTCTATCAGATAAAGACATAATTTCGTCCAGTTCAACTGAAACAAGCAAGATAGCTGTACCTTTACTTTTTAACTTCATTAAATCTTCATATATTCTTTCAATTGCTCCTATATCAACTCCTCTAGTCGGTTGGCCAACTAAAAGGATATTGGGATTGCTTTCTATCTCTCTTGCAAGTACCAACTTTTGCTGATTTCCACCAGATAACTTTCCTGAAGAAATTGAAGAGCTTCTAGGTCTTACATCAAAATTTTCAACGAGGTCATCCACAAAATTTAATATTTTCCTTTTATCCATCAAAAAGCCACTAGAATAATTCTTATTCCGGTGGTAACCCAATATGCTATTTTCATAATTATGAAATGGTAATACCAAACCTCGTTTGTGCCTATCCTCAGGCACATGAGCAACGCCAAACTCTCTTGCTTTTTTTGAATTCCAATCTTGAAATGGCAAAATTGTTTTATCATTAACAGTAATTTGCCCTCTTTGAAGGGTTTCTATACCCGAAAGAATATCTAAAAGTTCTGATTGTCCATTACCAGCTACTCCTGCAATTCCTAATATTTCTCCTTCCTTTAAATCGAATGAAATATTTTTAAGCACAAGGACACCATCTTTGCTTTCGTGGCTCACGTTTTTTACTTCAAGAACTGGTTTCCCTACCTTTAAAGTAGGCTTTTTAATTGATAATAACACCTTTCTGCCAACCATATTTTCAGCCAATTCTTCAGGTGATGTTTTTTCTGTAGAAAAATCGGCGACAACCTTTCCCCCTCGCATCACTGATACCGTATCAGTAATACTCATGATCTCTTTAAGTTTATGTGTTATTAAAATTATGGTAACTCCCTGTTCCCTTAACGATCTGAGAATATCGAATAAACCGATAGTTTCTTGCGGAGTTAGAACACCCGTTGGTTCATCTAAAATTAGAATTTTAGCTCCTCTATTGAGAGCTTTTAGTATTTCTACCCGCTGCTGCATTCCGACCGGGGTATCTAAAATTATCGCTTCAAAGTCAACATCAAGACCATAATTATTTGATAAACCTTTCAATCTATCAAGAACAACCTCCTCCCCGCTTCTCAAAAGCATGCTTCCTTCATTACCAAGCATTGCATTTTCTAAAACAGTAAATGTTGGAACCAACATGAAATGCTGATGCACCATACCAATTCCTAGAGCGATTGATTTTTCTGGAGAGTTCACGTCAACTGCTTGACCATTTAAAAAAATCATCCCACTATCTGGCTTATACAAGCCGAATAAAATGTTCATTAGAGTTGATTTTCCAGCACCATTCTCTCCAACAATTCCATGGATAGTACCTGTGCGGACTTTAAGGTTTACGTCACTGTTAGCTACAACGTGACCAAATCTTTTAGTGATATTTTTAAGCTCAATTGCTGATTCAGTAGAGGAAGGCAATGAAGCGATTGCCTCATTGCCTCCCTTATTTTCATTGTTTTTCATTAGAAGTTAATTCTATGATGGGCAATTATTATCGCTCATATAGTCGTGAACTTTTATTGATCCACTCTTAACTTTGTCCGACAAACCATTTATTGTTGACTTCATTACATCAGTAATAAGGGGCTTGTTATATTCATCAAAAGCCCAACCAACTCCATCTTCAGCTAGTCCAAGAACCTTTACTCCACTTGTGAAGTTGCCTGACTTAACGTCCATAAAAGTTTCATAAGTGGCTAAATCAACCCTTTTTAGCATTGAAGTTAACATGGTACCTGGATGCATGTAGTTTTGATTGCTATCAACACCTATTGCCAGTTTGCCTGAGTCTGCAGCGGCTTGATATACTCCTGCTCCAGTACCTCCGGCCGCTGCATAAACGACATCGGCTCCACGATCAAATTGAGATTTTGCAAGCTCTGATCCCTTTGCTGGATCATTCCATGCAGCTGGTGTTGTTCCCGTCATATTTTGATATACTTCTACCTTTGAATTTACGGCTTTCGCGCCCTGAACATATCCACAGGCAAACTTTCTAATTAAAGGAATGTCCATTCCCCCTACGAAACCAACTTTACCAGTTTTCGAAGCCATAGCAGCTAATGCACCAACCAAAAAGGATCCTTCATGTTCCTTAAAAACATATTGGCGCATGTTAGCGTTGTCTAACCAGCCAACATCGATGATTGAAAATTTTGTGTTAGGAAACTCCTTAGCAACCTTATCACACGCATCAGCTTGTGCAAAACCTACACAAACAATGACGTTTGCTCCTCTCTGTGCCATTTTTCGCATACCCTGCTCACGCTGAGCTTCATTGGTAACTTCAAACTCCATAACTTTGATGCCAGTTTCTTTTGTGAAACGTTGAGCTCCGTTGTAAACACTTTCATTAAACGATTTATCAAATTTTCCACCCATATCATATATCACCGCAGGCTTTATATCTGCAGAAAGTATAGAGGCAGAGAACGCAACAATCGCTACAGTAAATAGCTGAATAAATTTACGCATCTAATTCTCCCTAATAATTTTTTAAAAAAAGTAATGACTTGCATTATAACTATAATATAACTCATTAACGGTATACCATTAACTTAAAGTTTTAAACCATAAATGTTAAATAAAACTACCATCAAAGTGATAAGCTGAAAAAGTTATTCTGATGCAGATTTTTCTACCAATAGCTGATGTACCTGTAGACTTGTTTGTTCTTCTCATTCTTGGTGCAGCCGTAGGTTTTCTATCTGGTGTTTTTGGCATTGGAGGGGGATTTCTTATGACCCCGCTCTTAATACTTCTTGGAATTCCGGCAGCCGTTGCTGTAGCAACCGAAGCAAACCAAATAGCAGCATCTTC
>CACBNQ010000036.1 GCA_902540655.1 uncultured Alphaproteobacteria bacterium
AAATAATATATCAATTTTTTAAAATTTAATTTTATGTTAAATTCTTATCTGGAGGGAACAAAAATTGGAAGTGCTTTATTCTCTTATATTAATGTTCACTATTAATGGACAACAATTTTCAGAATCTTCCGAGCATTTTCTGAGCAAGTCAAAGTGCCAAGAGCGAGGTTTTGAACTAACAAAAAACCTAACTCGGAATCCACCATTTTTTATAGATAGAAAAGGGGGTACATTTGTCTTCTCAGGATCAAATCCCTATTATGCTTGTGTGCCAACTTCAATGAAGGAACTAAAGTTCATAACGACGTACTACGAATTTCCTGGAAATTTTACATCTAACTTAAGAAACTCAGGAAAGTTTCTTCAAGTAGGAATTGGCATCTCTACCCAATATGATGATAGTGTAATAGGTCGTGTCGAAGACCATCAACTAACGCTGAGATCTGGAATATTGATGGTTATGAGTCAATTTTCTGAAGAAGACATTCAGGGTAAAACAGGTCGGGATGCTCTAGCAAAAGCAATTTTAGTTGAGTTAAATTCTATTTTAGAAAAACTGGAAGGTTTTGGAGGAATTGAAAATATATATTTCACAAGTTTCATGTTGCAATAATAATTCATTTTAAGGAGAAACTTTGATCCTGTTTTTTTTCATTGTTGGTCTAGTAGCATTTTTGCTGTGTTTTAGGGATTTTAGGGATTTACTTGGAGGAATAATCGCTTTTATCTTTGGAGTAGGGATTTTTTTCATAATGATGACCGCCCTAGGGGCGGCAATAGTTTTTGGACTAATTTTTTTGATCGAGGCATTAAATTGAATCTAAATTTAAACATAGCAAAAAAAAATATTGGTGACATCGCTTGAAAACTGTTTTTTTTCTCCTGATCATATTATTTTTTCCAAAAATCTCATTTGCGATAACGCCTGAATGTAAGACAGGTGCATCTCCAAAGGACGATTATTGTCGTACAAATCTTGCATCTAATATAAGCATTTATACAGGGGGAGAATTTGGACCACTATCATTCGTGATTTGGGGTCATTGGATGCTGTATGACCCTAAAAACTTTGAGGAGACCTGCTCAATTGAGTTTAATAACAGAATATATACAGGGACTTATCAAGCACTAACTGGGACAGATACCGTAATTACTAAGAGCACAAAAGATCTATTTTTTAGAGAAAAAGGACGGAAAGTAGAAAAAGACAGTGCACCGTTCGCTGCATGTTCTTTTTTACCCTCTAGTAGTTACTCTATACTAGAGTCCATGCTTGTTAATACTCGATACTCATATCAGAGAGGTAACAGGGCAAAAGAGTCCTTTTACAGGGAAGAAATCCTTATTTTAAATGAGAATGAAATCAAAAAAGCAGTTAGTGACCACGCTACTAAGTCCTTTGAAAGAACTATTTTTGATATCAGAGATAAAGTTAGCAATCAATTTAAACAAACAACTACAGACAAATTCAATGAAATAAAAAAAAGGATTTTGGGTGAAATAGAAAAATTGAAGAAAGATAACTGACATTTTTTATTTCCGATAAAAGATAAAAATGCCTTTTTGATATATGGATAGAATGCTTCTAGATTTATTTATTCTCTATATAGTTACATACTAATTCCAAAGTATATCCCATGCCTGTGTTTGAAAGAATAGAAGAGGATATCCACTCACCTTTAGAAACCTCCCCAAGAAGTCTCCCAGTACCCATTGAACCTTCATAGAATTTCATTTTTGTAGGTTTCAATTTTGCAGATCTGCAATCTGCGTGGTTTTCCATTATTAGTGACTTAGCACCTTCGTTTGTTCGTTTACTATTATCGTTAAGAGTTTTGTAGTAAATATAACCTGAGCGTTTAGCGATAGACTTTAGGTCAATATAAATTATACCACGATTTGTTTTCATTACTGCTGACCAGTCACTACTTAGCGCAGAAAATGAAAATAGAGTGGCAGAAGTGACTGAAATTAATGCCAAAAGAATTTTCATGACTATAATTTATATTGTTTTTCTCAATTTTAAAACATATGAAGATAACTAAGACCCAAAGCAGAAAAAACTAAGATGTTGTCTACATTAATGACGTTGCTGTGTAAGTTACTATATCCTCATTTGAAACTCAATTTTATATATCTCAATTTAATATTGGACAGAGATTGTGTTGGTTTTGACTTTAGAATCTTTAAACGCCTCCTTTTTTTCTTCACAATTGAGTGAACATGGTTATTTCGAAAAATTCGACCTCTAGGGGTTTTATACCCCCTCGTGTTGAACCAATAAGCAATCTGGACAAAATTCATGCCCTTTTCTCTAAGAGAAGTAATTTTGTTATAGAGTGATTGCTGGTAACTTGAATAGACTGGACTTACTAAATTTTGTGATGTTAACTTTAAATCGAAGGATAGGCATGGGAATACCCCCTTACCAAAACATTCCATCACAGTAGAGTAGTTTCGCTATGGGGTAGTTAAAACCCTACAGAGTGATAGCGTAAATGTTTTTCTAGGGGTGCATTTCTGAGATTTTTTCTAAAATAAAAATCTCTTTATTTCAGAGTTTTTGTTTGATAGTACGTAACTACATTTTTAGAAAATTTTAATAAAGAATCTCAGGACTTTTCAATTACTTAACACTCGTAAAAAGAAAGTTTTAATCGGTATTGCTATGGTAGAAATATTCATTCAATCTTTTGTTTTATACTTCGTTGTTATTGACCCCATCGGAAGTGCGCCTATCTTTTTTGTAGTCACTAAGAACTTAAATTTAAATGGAAAAGTTAAAACCGCATTCAACTCAACAATAATCGCATTTTTGGTTTTAATATTTTTTGCAGTTTTAGGTAATTACATTTTTAATCATCTGAGTATAACTTTTCCTGCTCTAAAAATAGCAGGTGGTATTATCTTGTTTTTAGTCTCCTTAGAAATGCTATTTAACAAGAGACGAGAACGGAAAGAGGAAGATGCTAATTTTGACTCCGATAATATAAGTGTATTCCCGCTTGCGATTCCCCTATTAGCAGGACCTGCTGCCATAATATCAGTTGTAGTTTCTGTCAGCAATATCGGCGGGAATTATATCAACCAAATAATTGGAATATCGTCATTACTTCTTGTCATGGTTATTACCTTTGTCGCCTTTTTTATAGTTTCAAGATTTGAGAAAATCGTTAATGAAAAATTAATTAGTGTATTCTCAAGCATTATTGCGATTATTTTGGCGGGATTGAGCGTACAATATGTTTTAGATGGAATTAATGAGTTTTTAATTTAGTAGAATCTCAAAACTTGTTCATCTGCTCACACATATCCACCGCTCTGTCAAGTGCATCACTTACACCCTTATTACTCCAACTATTTTGGGTAATGTCAAAATAGTCAGTGATTTTGATTTCACTAGAGTCGATATATTCGATTCTTATTGGGTTCTCTTTGCTCAGTAACTTCTTCAATTCATTCACACTTGCCCAACCCATATCAATGGTTGCACGGTGTCCCATTAGGAATTTAGCGGTATATAAAACCTTCACATTTATCTCGCCACCCATAAATTTGGTGGTTACCAAGTTTCCTCCTAGTTTATTAATTTCAGGATGATCCGTATAAGTGTAAACGAACGTAAGGAGATTGCCTTTTTCGCAGCGCTCACTGACTAGGCGAACATGAAGTCCATCTCCATGTGTGACCTGTCCATTAACTGTCGCATGAACTGAGTTTTCAGTTATTATGTTCACTACCCATTCGTCATCGATACTTTTCTCTGCAATCAATTCTCCAAATGAGGTGGATGACCAAGTGACCCAGAGCAATGAGATAATTAAAAAATGTCTTGCTAACGGCATTGTATTATTATTGTATAGGTTTCTGTTTTTGAAAAGGCAATTTAGAACCTTTCAAAAAACTTAAACTGAACCCTGTAATAATTTTTTCTTTAAAAAGTTATTCACGGTGTCTTCTTATATCTCAAACTGATATTTGATAAACTTTGTGTTGGTTCTTTTTGTATGATATCTAAACGACGCCGTCTTTTCTTCACAATAGAGTGAACGTGATTATTTCGAAAAAATCGACCTCTAGGAGTTTTATAATTATTTTCGTTCAACCAATTGGCAATCTCGACATAGTTCATACCCTTTTCTCTAAGAGAAAGTATTTTGTTATAAAGTGATTTTTGGTAAACTGAATAGACTGGAGTTAGTAAATTTTGTGAAGATAAACTAAGAGTGAAGTGTAGGTAGGGAAGTACCCCATAACCAAAATATTCAGTCACAGTAGAGTAAGTTTGATTGATGAAATAGAACCTCAGTATTCTAACTATCTTTGCTTTACAGTTTCAGTGAGAACAAATCGGTTGATGCCACGATATAACAGGTGGTCTCTTCAGCAAGAGGAAACAATTCAATTAGTTAGGACTCTTCGAAAAGAAGGATTGGGTTATAGAAAGATTGCAAAACATCTAAATCAAATTGGATTAACTACTGCTAGAAATACTTCTTGGACAAATACAAAGGTATTTTCTTTCTTAAAGAGATATAAAGAACGGCAGGAACGATTAGCATTTATCGAAAAAGAATATGAACCTGCTTGGGGCAAGATGGAAATAAGGTGGGAAAGGAATTAAAACTCTATTTAAATGTTTAGAAAAAAATTTATTTTCTGTTAATTTTTCTTATGACTTCTTTAATTTTAACTATCTTGCCAAGCATGGTCATTTTGGGTTTATTGATTGGTTTTGATAAATTCAGAGAACCTAAAGGAATGATATTATACACATTTTTCTTGGGTGTTTTATTGTGTTTCCCTGCAGGCATACTAAATTCATGGTTGATTTGGAGTAAGGATAATCCTGATGACTTCACATTCTTAGCAGGATTAAGTGAAGAAAGTCTAAAATTTATTTGCCTATATTTTTTTGTTAGGAACAAAATTGACTTCAATGAACCTATGGACGCAATTGTCTACGGCACATTGATTTCATTAGGTTTTGCAACTTATGAAAACCTTGAATATGTATTTATTTATAATGAAGAATTTTCCTCTTTTGAAGTTGCTATTATTCGTTCTTTAACAGCGATTCCGTTGCATGCTCTCTGTGGAATAATAATGGGGTATTTTTTTGGACTGTACGTGTTCAGAGGTAAAAAACTACTTATGATAAAGAGTATTTGTTTACCCATTTTTTTTCATGGTTTATATAATTTTACTCTTTCTTTTCAACCACTTTTTGTAGTTTTACTCCTTATAGGATTATTCTTTTATGCTATGAAGTTACATGGAGAAATCAGGATGGAGCAAAAAGAAAAGAAATTTGAGGAAGAAAAAAAATATGTTTAGATATTTATTATTAATCTTTTTCACTTTTTCTTCTCAAGCGCTGGGGTTTGCTGGTTTTGATGAATGTTCTTTCTTTCGTACTGAAATCAATTCAGAACGAACCAAAAAGGATTTTGATGATGTTGCTCAGAAGAAATATAATTATCATGGATTAATATTTGAAACTGGTTTCCAAGATGGAATACGTCCATATATAGACAGAATACATCCTGATGTTTTTGATAGTGATGACTCCAAACAAGCATATGAGAAAAGTTTCGAGATTAGACTTAAAGATATCATCACAATAAATGGTATAGACACACTGAATATGTCAGACGAAGAGTTTGATGCAGAAATTGACAAGAATGAAATATTGTTATCCTTTGCAGGGGTGGAAGATAAATATCTTTTTAAAAGGAAAGATTTCTATTCAAGAGAACTAATAATAACCCCAGATATTAAAAAGATTAATAATATAGACACAAAGTCTTCAACTTTTGACATAGTTTTCGAAGTAGACATTTCTTGGAATGATTACCGTTTTTCAGAAATAGCATATCGAGTTGCCAAAAAAGGAGGCGAAATTGATAAAGAAACTGGTTTAAGTGACGGTGGATTTTTTTGCTACATACCATTCAAGTTTTTCCAAGAATTAGGGTACATTTTTCCCGACCTTAAAATTCAGGATTTTACAAATACGTTGGAAAGAGAAAAACCTGAGTATGTATTGATTGATTACTTTCCTCCCCCATGCGGTAATTTTGATTGTATTGAAGAGGAAGAAAAGTACGGAATAGTTCAATTCTCCTTTATTGAGAAATTTCAAGGGTCCGTTTTTCAAAAATTTTCGTTAAAAAAGTTTCCTTTTGACAGTCATGAAATAACCTTGGATTTGTTTTTTAACTATTTTTATTTTTTTGATGAACCATACAGGTCAAATATTTCTGAACAAACCCAACTAAGTAATTATAGTAACTTTTCTAGTCCAGAATGGGAGTTTGTTGATTATTTTTCTGGGTATGGGTCGATCTATCTGCCCAATGTAAATGCTAGAGTTCCCACGTTGTCTATGATATTTGAAATAGATAGACAATACTCATACTTCTTGTTCAAGATTATGTTTCCGATTATTTGCCTTTTGGGTGTCTGTTGGGCAACTTTTTGGATGACGCCAAGAGAGTTGGAAAGTCGTGTTACCATAAGTATTGTTTGCTTGCTTTCCTTGATTGCCTATAATTTCATTATTGATCAAGACATTCCAAAATTAGCATATTTAACTTTTCTTGACCAGTTTATACTCATATCCTACCTTTTTGCCGGTCTACCAACCATCCAGACGGTCGCTAGTCATCGGATATTAGAGAGACATGGTTTAGAAAGGGCATTAAACTTCGATCGAAGTTCGAGGATATTAATACCTTTTGCATATTTTTTTAGCATGCTGACTTTAGTGTTACTTACAGATGTATCGAGGTGGTAGACTTATTTCATCAATCAAACTTACTCCGTCACTGTAGAATAAATCATTGATTTTATTGGGTTTTTTTAAACCTACAGAGTGATATGGTAAATGTTTCTGTAGGTATGCGTTTCTGATTTTAGCAAATATTTTTCTAAAGACACGCTACATTGAAACAGTTCAAAAAAAAACTATAAAACTATCAAAAAATTAAAAGGAAAGATTAATGTCTAAAATACTCGTTCATGTACATAGCGATTTGGAATTCAAAAATAAAGTAACATTAGGTTTGATGGTTGCTCTTGCCCCAGAAAAAAGTGGCCACGAAGTAACTCTTTTTCTTGCAGCAGACGGTGTTCACATTCTAAATTGCAAAAGTGCTGGTGAAATAGTAGGTCAGGGTACTGGAGATCTATATGAACATCTTGAAAATTTAAAGAAAACAAATGCAAACATATTTGTCTCAAGAATGTCTGCCAAGGAAAGGGGTTACGATGAGACACTTCTTGATGGGTATAAAGCAGAGTTTGCAATGCCTGATAAACTAGTTGAAGAGTCAGTTAAAGCAGATAGTGTCCTCTGCTATTGAGAATATTAAGGAACATAAAAGTAAGAGACAGTAAGTAATGGAGACATGATATGAGCATTTTCAGAAACGTTGTGTTAAATCTTAAAACTGAGGAGGAATGCAATAGAGTTATTGATCTTTACAAAGAACGGTTATCATCTTTAGAAAATGAAGGATTAGTAGATGTTTACATTTGTAGATTATCAAAAGACTCAGTCCTTTTCTTTTTAACTATAGACAATGATAATAATGCACAAAGAATTTTTGAAATAATGCGAGCATATAGAGAGCAGCAAAATCTAGATTTAATAGACATACTAGTGTTGGACGGTCAGATTGAGTGGCATAAAAACTTTTTGAACTCTTAATTATTCTAATCCGGCAATTAATTGCTGCTCAAACGACTTTATGAGGGTTTTATTTTCTTCGGAACAGTCGAAAGTATTTGTATTGTATGCCTGTTGTGTTCCATTCCATATTACTTGTTCGCTCTTTGCTACTTCATAAGATTCGAAATAAACGTATAATAGTTCAAACATAACCCTCCCCATTTCTGGACTGGTGTAAAAAACATTTCCGACTTGTTGAAAGAGTACGGTTTCAAGGTCTTTCGTTCCGAAACATATTTCGGTAATACCTACAACACCTCCCATTTGTCTATATTGGTCTTCCGGATTACCCTGCGAATATAAGGGTTTAGAAATTATAGTCACGCAGAGTAATAAAGTCGCTATTGTTATATTTTTCATATATCTCTTCTTTAAAAATTAAATAAATCGGATTTTTTAAATTATAATCTCTCAAAGACATTAACCAAAGTCTTATTTATCACCTCCAAACCTCTTAATATTCATCTTCTAGTCTCTTCTTCTTCACAATTGAATGAACATGATTACCTTCAAACTTCTTACTAAGTACATAGAGATACCTTTTTCCTTTAACCAGGCTGTGCTTCAGCGAAAGAATTCAAAAACAAGAGTGGTATTAAGATGCTAATTACTGATGTTGTTATCCTCAAGTCGAAACTTCTTTGTTTTCTAGAAATATTATATCCAATAGAATATACAGTATTCTCCAATATTACTCAATTTGTCACAGTCTGATAGTGGGGCAGCATGGGTTTTAGAAGATAATAATTGAGTAGAAATTTCATAAAAATTCTCGATAAAACGTTTTCTGATATTTCTGCGGGTATTTGTTTCTGGTACAATTAAGAATGCTGAATATGATTAAAAGGTGGTTTAGCCCTCTAGAACACGGAATTATTGAATCCGGTTCTAATGAACTCACGGTTATTTGGGTACATGGGGCGAACCAATCTGGGCTATCATTCCAATACTTAAGGTCATTGACCCGATTTAAAAACGAGTTGGTAGTCGAGTACGATACGTCGCATAAATTTAAAGATAATTTAGAGATGCTTTCTGATGAAATTCTTAAAGTAAGAGGTCCATATTTTATGATCGGGCATAGTTTGGGAGGTCTTTACGCCCTACATTTAACTAAGCATGTGGATGTCGCAGGTGCAGTAAGTATTAGCACTCCTTTCGGAGGAAGTTGGACAGCAGATTGGGCTCGGTTTTTTGTTCCAACGTATCAATTATTTCGAGATGTTGGTCGGAGGTCTATTCCAATAAAAGAGTCTCAGAATATAAAACTGGAAGTTGATTGGACCCAGATAGTTAGTACAAAAGGAAATGTGCCTTATCACGGAGGTCAAAACGATGGAGTATGTACTATTAAGAGTATGAAATCTAGAAAAGATATGGAGTTGATTGAAGTTCCTCATACTCACTTTGAAGTTATGTGTTCAGACTCGGTTGTGAAAATTATATTGGATCGTTATCAAAAAGTTGTAAGGACCATAAAAACTGAGAATGTCATCTAAAAACCTTTTTAAATTTTTATATGAAAAACTTGGTAATTAGCAGAAAAGGGTTTGACTCAACCGCTGGAGGACGTGCTTCCCCTATCTTTGAAACCGGAGAAATTTTCTCTGTTCCCATTCCCCAAAAGAAACAGTCGCCGTTCAGATATAGAGATTTACAATTCAATGATTTGGCTGGACAAGAAATTTTGAATTTAATTGGTGCTAAATCGATTCGTGATAAAGATTTTTGTCATGCTGACCCACAGTTGTCTGAAAAAAAAGGTATTTTTGGGCAAGCAGGTGGGGCACAAGGGGAATTAGATAAATTTGGGATAGAGAGGGGAGATCTCTTTTTATTTTTTGGGTGGTTTAAGAAATATTACCGTACAGGCCCTGATCTGCATCATCTTTTTGGGTGGTTACAAGTTGAAAAGATAATAAAAGGAAACAGTGAGATATTAAATTTTTTATCAAAGAATGGACTTTCACATCCTCATGGTACCAAGGATGTAACACAATATCAAAATAACACTATTTATATAGCTTCAAAAAATTTAACTTTTTCCGATAATGTTAGAGATCTAAAGGGGCATGGTCGATTTAAAAAAACTGCTAAAGAGTTGATATTAACAGAAAAGGGTAAAGCTCGATCGAAATGGATGTTTCCCCAAGAGTTTTTTTCGAATGCAAAAAATTTATTCCGTAATAGATTAAAATGGAAAGATAAAAAAAATTGTTTAGTGGATTGTATCGGTATTGGTCAGGAATTTATTTTGAACGCTAATGATAATCCTTCAGTGGTTGATTGGGCGTCACACCTTATAAACATGCATGGAAGAGACTAGATTACTCATTGATTTTTTTTTTATTAAAAAAAAATATCAAAAGATTTATTCGAGTTAAAGACAATCAATTATCATCTAAATCATAGACGTTATGGTAGTGGAAAAGCTAGCATCGTTCTTAACAAAAATTGTCAAAGTCTAATGCTCCTTACTGTGGAAATAATGTAATTAATTAATGATGTTACTGTCGATAGAGGCAAGGTTTGTTGGTAATGGCTGGAAATGTCACTAACCAACAAACCCTTCCGATGACAGTAGGATTCCCTACTACCCAACCAAAATAGTTCGATAAATAGTATTTAAAGAGACGTTTTATCGCAGTTGGTATATTTAGCAAGATTGAATTTTAGAAAGAAAAATAGAACATAACGATTGAATAAGTATTTTTTCAGCCTAATTTTAAAGAATGCTACATAATTTTATAAAATTTAAGTTATTCAAGCTCTCTTTAATCGGTGCTTTCAGTGCTGGAATCATAATTACTCTTATTGCAAAAGAAATGGGTAAGAACGAAAAAATTGACGAAGCCAACGAATAAACGCGTTTATTAAAGCAAGTATAGTCTCGATGGGCTAAATGCTTTTCTTTCGAAAGATTTATTGGCTATATGATCTATAGATGGACTCTTTAAGAATTGTGTGAGATTTTCGAAGAATTTTAAAGAAACATAAACATAATATGGTTTTCATACTAGTTGCTGTCGAAGAAGAACTCAGTTCAAAAGACCTACCCAACTTCCAAATCCATTACACTGGTGTAGGGAAGATTAACGCTGCGATCAAAACGTTGGAAATTATTAAAAGCTACTCCCCAACTCAAATAATTAACTACGGTACCGCTGGCGGCTTAAATAAAAGATTGAAGGGATTGGTAGAAGTTACTAAATTCTTTCAAAGAGATATGGATGCTTCACCCCTAGGTTTTAAAATTGGTCAGACCCCGTTTGATGACATTCAAGAAATAGAGTTAGGAACTGGTGGGTATAGCTGTGGTACAGGAGATTCTTTTGTTACTGCTACACCTAAATTGAAAACAGATATCGTCGATATGGAGGCATACGCTATCGCAAAAATTTGTTATTTGCATGATATAAAGTTTCGATGTTTCAAGTATATCTCAGATAACGCTGATGGAGATGCAAATACCGACTGGGTAAAAAATATCTCTATGGGTAAGAAACTATTTATTAAAAAGATGAGAGATTTAGAAACTGATTAAAATTATTAAAAGGATATCAAAATTTGTACAGTGATTACCCCAGTATTGTTTTTTACATTTTATTACTCTTGATGCTTTCGGGGGGTATTGTTTACATTGCAAGGCAAAGTCCTCAGAGGTTCATTATGCAACTGCTAATATGGGCAATAATTTTTTTAGGAGTGTTTGGTTTGATCGCTTTTCTGACAAATTCGTCTTAAAAAAAACCTCAAAGATGATAGCTAAAGCCTCTAATATTAAGATCGATTGGTTAGAAGTCCTACCTAATGCATTATTTGTTGCAATAGTCCTAAAAAAGAACTATTTGGCTATAGAAGATTATTTTCTTGCCTCAATCTTTTGGAAACTCGTATTTGGAAAAAAATTTAAATAGCGTTTTTGTTAAATTTACTAGTGATCATATAGACAAAAATGGGCATGTGTCAGAAGCGGGTTATCTAACTGTTGCTAACCTTGCGTATTGGAAGATATGCGAGCAAGTGGGTCTCTTAAAACTCTATAGTAAATACAAAATTAGCGGAATTGTCTTTGATACCTATATGGAGTTCCAAAAAGAGGTCTTTGAAGGCGAAGAGGTGATGATTAATCTTAGATTCAATATAACTAATGATACCAGAAAGATTGTGAGGCTTTTAGATATTTATGACAGAGAAAATCGTTTGGTAGTTAAGATAACATCAAATGGTGGCTTTTTGGATCTCGAAAAACGAAAAATAGTAGAGCCACCAAAACAGATATTGGATAAATGTCTCAAATATTTAAGAGAGTAGGCTACGCTATATTACAATATCGATGCTTAAAAGCTTAAAAGATGCGCGGTAGTTAGCACTTTTTAGGTTAAGAAATGTATAATAAGTTTTATCGCAAGCATTTAAACATACAAAAAATAAATGTTTAATCCTCTTAAATAATCTAGAGCTTTTTTTAAAACTTTAAAAAATGGTAACATGATTGACTTTGATTTAATTGGTTATAACGCTATATCACTGTCATGTACGTCGAAATAGGATTATTATTAAACGCACTTATTTTGGGATCTATGACTTCCTTCATGGTAGTTACGTCGCCTGCAGTCTTTAAGACACTCGATGAAGACCATTCTAAGAAATTCTTGAGATACATATTCCCTCGTCTCTTTAATTTTTGTTTTTTAATTTCTATGTTTATGTTCTTATTCTTTTCGTTAGGTGACTTTGTTTCCGGAATGATATTTGGGATAGCTATAGCAATAAGTTTTTTGATTAACACATATGTCTTAACTCCTAGAATCAATAAGATGCGGGACTTAATGCTTGAAGGTCGTCCGGGCTCAGAGAAGGGATTCAATAACCTGCATATGGCCTCTGTACTGTTATATTTACTTAACGTGATATTTATAATTCTGATCTTCGTTCTTTATTACACAAGATGAGATTTTTTTTTTTTATTTTTTTATCATGGCAAGTCGTAGTTGCGGATACTTTAAAAATAGAGTTTACCGCAGATGACTCTTTCAGCATCGAGGTTGCGAATATTGGCGTTGGTGATACTACAGAGTGGTTGCCAAAGAATGAGGGCCATAATGTTGAATTTCTTGCGGGACCAAACATGGAAGCACTTCCAGAAAATTCGGAATTAAACATCCGTCATACAATTACTTTCGATTTGCCTGGAGTTTACTTATATCAATGTACACCACACGGTAATATGGGAATGTTGGGATTAATAGTGGTGGATAATAATTTCGATAATTTAGGCAAAATTGAAGAGGTGGAATTGTCTCGAGTGGCAAAGTCGGTGCTGCAGAGACGGATTAGAGTTGCCAAGTCAAATAAGTAACCTGTGTTGTTTCACAACGGCTTAGTGAGTTCACGACTTGCTAGCTGAACGAACCATAGCTTCCATATAGTTCAGAAATTTGGATCGATCTAATTTGCTAAAGGGAGGCGGACCAGAAGTAACATCACCGCTTTCGCGTATTTTTCCCATTATTTCTCTTGTAGCGATTGCCATACCTATGTTGTCAAGAGTAAACCTCATTCCATTAGGTCTTATTGCCAACGCACCTTTTTTTAGGCATTGTTCAGCAAGTGGAATGTCGTTTGTTATACAGATGTCGTTTTTCTCGATATTACCTATAATCCAACTATCTGCGGCGTCGGATTCCTGATTGACAACGACGAGGTTTATGAGTGGATTGCGGGAAGGACGGATTCCTCCATTACACACCATATAAGTTATCAAATTATGGCGTGCAGCGATCCTTTCTATTTCGTTTTTTACTGGACAAGCGTCGGCATCTACATAAATTTTTACCATTTTAAAAATACTTCTTGGGGATTGCGCTTCATTTTATATTTTTAGTGGACTTTGTTTTGCTATGGGTAAAAGCTATTATTTATTATAAACTTATACATTTACTCGGACTGATTATCTCAATTTATTTTGCAAGACGCTAATTAAAAATTTTTCTAGAGTTTTTGTAAAAAATTATGAGTAATATTAATTAAGGTATATTCCATTAGAATTTAAGTGGGCAGGAAGACGATATTATGAGTAATGCAAATTATAAAAGTATAGAAGTTAGTCCGATATCGGGTGCATTAGGAGCATTAATTACTGGAGTAGAATTAAAAGAACCTCTTCAAGACCCTGTATTTGAAGACATATATAATGCTTTTTTAGAATATAAGGTGATATTTTTTAATGATCAGGAGCTCAATCCGGAAACTCAACTTCGATTTGGTAAGATGTTTGGACAACCTATAATATATCCATTTGTGAAAGGTCTGAAAGATTTTCCTGAGATAACGCCCATTTTAAAGAAAGAAACTGACCTTAATAATTTTGGTGGGGTTTGGCATAGTGACACCACTTATCAAGAGCAACCACCAAAGGCAACAATGCTGTACGCGGTTGAGGTGCCTGAGTTTGGTGGTGACACCGAATTTGCGAACCAATGCATGGCGTTAGATCATCTGTCAGAGGGCATGCGGAAATTCTTGAATGAACAAAAGGTAATTAATACCTCTGGTAAAGGGAAAGTAGTAGCCTCAAGATCAGATGTTATGAAACACTCTTCGTCTGGGAAAGTGATCGACGAGTTAAGAGCGATACACCCTGTAGTCAGAACACACCCTGAAACTAAAGAGCAAGCACTATTTATCAATGAAGCGCACTCTTTACAGTTCGCAAGTCTTAGCTTAGAGGAGAGTACTCCTCTTCTTGAATTTTTGTTTAAGCACCAAATAAAGTCAGAGTTTACCTGCCGTTTTAAGTGGAAAAAAGGATCAGTTGCGATTTGGGACAATAGGTGTACCCTTCATAATCCGATAAACGATTACCATGGAAAAAGAAGGTTAATGCATAGGATAACATTTGCTGGTGATAGGCCTGTTTGATTGTTATCCAAGAGGGAAAAATTTGGATAAAATTAATAAAGAAAGAATCTGGCGTTTAATTCAAAGCACGGGTGATGAATTGCTTGGAAAGCTTCCTAAGCACCCCAATCATCCAAAAGGGAGAAATCCATATGCCCATGTGGCGTTGAAAGTAAAAGATCGTTTTGGATGCAGTTACAAAGATATTGCTGACGAAAAGTATCAAGAGGTAGTTGATTTCTTATATCTTATACAAACAGAAGAAGGTTGAAACGTTTTTTGCGCTACTATTTTAAAATCAATAAATTAATAGAGACTGATCTTCTTAATAGGGAGAATAAATGAAAAAATTATTTAATGATTCTTTTGAAAACTGGATTTTCGATCTTGACAACACGATATACGATATAAAAGCTGGATTATTTGTCAAAATATCCGAGAGGATTACTCAGTACATAATGGAAGTTCTCTCTTTCACGAAGGAAGAAGCTAACTTAATTAGAAGTGACATGTATAAAAAATATGGTCTTACGTTAACCGGTCTTATGAGAGAATATGAAATAGACCCTGATGAATATCTTGACTTTATTCATGATGTTACACACCCTGAATTACAATATGAAAAGCAGCTTAAAATAAGTTTGAACAATCTTTCTGGTAAAAAATTCATTTATACAAATGCATCTCAAGATCACGCGAAAAAAATTTTATCAGCAATGGGGATAGAAGCTGAGTTCGAAAAAATATTAGATATAAAAGCTACACATTATGTACCTAAACCCGATCCAAAATCTTATGATATTATGCTAAAGAGTTTTGGCATTATTTCAAATCAAGTAGAAAGTAGTATTTTTATTGAGGATACAGCAAAAAATCTTAAACCGGCAAAATTGCTAGGGTTGAAAACTGTTTGGATGGAAAATGAGCGTAATCTTGAAGACTATAAAGATAACGCGGAGTATATAGATTACAAATACTCCGACTTAAAGTCGTTTCTCAATGATATATCTAATAACAATTGAGTGGTTGGAAAAAGCGTAGGTTTTAAATACAATCAAACAGGTACAAAAACATGATTGATAAAAAAGTATTGGATTTAAAGGAAAGGCGATTTTATATAAGGTTGATAGTAACAATCCTTATTTTATACATGGTGGGAACACTTTTTTATAAGTCAATTTCTCCATTCCACAATTGCATTAGAGACAACAGAGCGAATGTTATTGAATGTACCAGAGATAGCACTTGGTAATATTAAGTCCCAAAATATTTTAACTGGTGTTATTTTTATAACGCTCCTTTTGGTTACCTCGGCTTTTGCTCGATCTGATTTAGAAATAATAAAGAAAAATATATCAGCAAACGTCATATTTCTAAGACACGCTTTAGCTCCTGGTGTTGGAGATCCAGAAAACTTTATCAAAGAGGACTGTAGTACGCAACGGAACCTAAATAATAAAGGTCGCTTGCAGGCTAGATTGATAGGAAATTACTTGAGATCAACAAATCTGAAGTTCTCTCAAATATTAACAAGTGAGTGGTGTCGGTGCATAGATACAGCTAAAGAGCTTAATCTTGGCCAATGGACAACTTTCTCAGGATTAAATTCCTTCTTTCAAGAATATGAAAAAAAAGATCAGGTCATGAACAAACTTGAAAAGAAACTTGATTCCCTCGGTTATTCAGACCTCGCTTTATTTGTGACCCATCAGGTTGTTATTTCGGAACAGACTGGAATCGTGCCCCGGAGTGGTGAGATGGTTTTATATAATTCAATAACTAAGCAAAAAGCAAGATATATGATTGATTACTGACTATTTTAACAAATACCATTTTTTAATAACAAGTCTGAAATATTTTTTTTAAATGGAAAAAAGC
>CACBNQ010000037.1 GCA_902540655.1 uncultured Alphaproteobacteria bacterium
TATAGAAGAGCTTGCGGGTTCAAAGGTTATCAGCTCAAAAACAGTAACTAGTACTGATGGATTTGATAAAACCTCTATTGAAAAGTTGGTTTCTTCTCAACAAGATCTGAATACATTAATTAAAGGACAGTTTGGGGAGAGGAGTACTCGAGATTTAGAGAACTTGACCCGTCTTAGGAATATTGAAGTGCAACTGTCAAGATTGGTTGATGAATTGGCTAATGCGCGTCACGATGCCCTATCAGAACTGAGATCAGATCTAGCTCAACTCAGTAAAGCGATAATTGATTTGGCAAGGAATAGCAGCAAGGGTTAACTATGCTTACCAGGAGGAGTGGAGAGCGATTTACTACCAATATATGGCCTGGATTTGTAGATGCTATGACCGCCATATTGTTAATCTTGATGTTTATTCTATCAATATTTATGATAGTTCAATCAGTTTTACGAGATACAATCTCTTCTCAAAAAATTGAACTCGATGAGCAGCAAACGGAGCTTTCACAATTAGGGAATAACCTCGAGGATTTGAGAAACCAATTGGGGATGCTAAGAACTGAGAAGTCAAATTTGCAAACCTTATCAAACGAGCAAAAAGCCAAACTGACTAGGCAAGAGGCTCAGTTACAAGAAAAAATAAATCTACTCACAAAATTACGAAACGATATGACAATTGCAGAAGCGAAGATAACAGATTTCAAATCCCAAGTTGCGTCATTGATAGCTAAACGTTTAGAGCTTAATGAAAATCTAAAACTTGAGATGGAAAAAACATCTAGAGAGGTTTCAAACAGGGAAGCTGCGGAGTTGGCTTTAGCTGCTGCGAGAGAAACTATTAGTCAAAAAATTTCTAAAGAAAAAATGATGGCAGCATCTAATGAAGCTTTAGAGGAATTAGTAAAAAAATTAAAATTTGAAAATCAGTCACTGGAAAACTTAACGGAGGAAAAGGAATTTGAGCTCAGTAGGGTCAAAGATAAGATGGAATCGATTAATAGGGATTTGACTGATGCAGAGAAGCAGCGAGTACTGGAACAGTATGCGATAAGAAATTTACAAGAAAGTCTAATGGAGAAGAAGGAAGAGTTAGCCCTAATAACCCTTACTATTGAGGAAGAAAGAAAAAAAGCGCTAGAAACACTAAAGCTATTGGCCGCTTCGAGAGAGGCGCAAAGAATCTTAAAAGAACGGGCTGATAAATTTGAGAAAGAATTGTCCGGAAATGATAACATTATGAGGGAAAAGGATTTAGCTTTGAGGGAAGCTAGGCTGAGATTGAGTGTTCAGGAGGAAAAGGCCAAAGCTTCAATGCAAGAGGTAGCTAACCTAACACTGCAAACAAATTCCCTTAAAGAGAGACTTAAGGAATTAACAGGGATATTAGATGCAACTATCGAAAAGGACTTTTCTAATAATGTAGAAATTAAAGCATTAGGAGCAAAATTAAATGCTGCCCTAGCAAAAGTTGCATCTGAGCAAAAAATAAGAGCTGAGCTAGAAGAAAAAGAGCGAAAAAGATTAGAAAATGAAACGAAGAACCTTCGAGAATATAGATCTGTCTTTTTGGGAGATTAAAAAAGATCCTTGGAGACATTGAGGGTATCGATGTCGTTGGTGATAGATTTGTTTTTTCTTCCGAAGTTTTATTTGATAGAGGTTCTGCTGATATCGGGTTGGAGGGTAAACTTCAGTTAGATACTATATCAAATGTACTTAAAGATATCTCGCAAAAGATTCCCGAAGATATAAACTGGGTTCTGAGAGTAGATGGCCATACTGATAAAACACCGGTTAGTAAGAACAGCATTTTTAAGGATAATTGGGAATTGAGCCAGGCTAGGTCGCTGTCTGTAGTTAAGTATATGATAGCCAACCACGAAATAGATCCCAAAAGAATGTCTGCGGCAGGGTTCGGGGAGCATCAGCCCATTTCATCTTCCAATTTAAAAGAGGATCTCGCTAAAAATAGGCGGATAGAATTCAAGTTAACAGAGCGATAATTATGAGAGAATATTAGCTTTGATTTTTTTCGATTGTCTTTCCCTTAAAGGTTTAAAAGCTAAATCAAGCTTGTTTTTATTAATAGATAACTTAACTATACCACCTTTCTTCAGCTCTCCAAAAAGCAGTGCTTCGGATAGTGGTTTTTTAATATGCTCCTGAATCTTTCTAGATATAGGCCTCGCTCCCATTTTTTCATCGTAGCCTTCGTCTGCCAACCATTTCAAAGTATCATCAGAGAACTCGATGGTAACATTTCTATCTATAAGTTGGCCTTCTAGTTGCAAAATAAACTTTTCCACAACTTGCATAATTATATCAAGAGAAAGAGAATTAAAGGTTATTACTGAATCCAACCTGTTCCTAAACTCCGGTGTGAACATCTTTACTACTGCTGCGGCTGCTTCCCCCTCTCTTTTCGTTCGATTAAATCCGATTGCCTCTTTCGCCTGCTCACTTGCGCCTGCATTTGATGTCATAACGAGAATTACATTTCTAAAGTCAACCGATTTGCCATTATGGTCTGTAAGTTTTCCATGATCCATAACTTGAAGTAAAATGTTAAATACGTCTGGGTGAGCTTTTTCAATCTCATCTAGTAATAATACACAATATGGTTGCTGATCAACACCATCAGTCAGCAACCCTCCTTGGTCAAAGCCTACGTAACCTGGGGGAGCTCCTATGAGACGAGAAACAGAATGCTTTTCCATGTACTCTGACATATCGAATCTAAGCATAGATATACCTAAAACATCAGCCAATTGCTTACACACTTCTGTTTTTCCTACGCCTGTAGGCCCAGCAAACAGATAGCATCCGATTGGTTTCTCAGGCTCACGTAAACCTGCTCTGGATAGCTTTATCGATGAAGCAAGCATTTCTATGGCGATATCTTGTCCAAAAACAACTCTTTTAAGTGATTTTTCCAAATCTTTTAATACTTCTGAGTCGTTTTTTGAAATGCGTTTGGAAGGTATTCGTGCAATTTTTGAAATTATTTCCTCAACCTCCTTAACTCCAATTACTTTTTTCTTTTTGTTATCTGGCAATAGGCTTTGAGCTGCGCCAGCCTCATCAATAACATCAATAGCTTTATCAGGAAGTTTCCTGTCATGAATGTATTTATTTGCAAGTTCGACGGCAGTTTTGAGGGATTCATTTGAATACTTTATTTTATGGTGTTCTTCAAAGTATTGTTTGAGGCCATTTAATATTTTTATACTATCCTCCGTAGATGGTTCAACCACGTCGATTTTTTGAAAGCGCCTGGCTAGAGCTCTGTCTTTTTCAAAGTGGTTTCTATACTCTTTATAAGTTGTCGATCCCATACATCTGAGTGTGCCTCTTTGCAGTGATGGCTTTAATAGATTTGATGCATCCATAGCGCCGCCTGAGGTCGCGCCTGCTCCAATAACAGTGTGAATTTCATCTATAAATAAAACTGCCTTAGGGTCTTTTTCTAATTCTTTCATAACTTGCTTTAAGCGTTCTTCAAAATCACCTCTATAACGTGTGCCAGCAAGGAGAGCTCCCATATCTAGCGAATATATAGTTGATCCTTTTAAAATGTCTGGAGTTTGATCAGAAATTACTTTACGTGCTAAACCCTCTGCTATTGCCGTTTTACCAACACCTGGGTCTCCGACAAGTATGGGGTTGTTTTTTCTTCTTCTGCATAGAATTTGGATGCATCTTTCAACCTCTAGATTCCTCCCGATTAGCGGGTCAATATCACCGTTTTTAGATTTTTCATTAAGGTTTACACAATATTTAGAAAGAGCAGTTTCTTTTTCAGGGTTACTGTTGGTATTTTCAGAGCTATCCTTTTGATCTCCTTCGTCAAGTTCCTTTTTTTCTTCATAGTTTGGGTTTTTTGACACTCCATGCGCTATAAAATTTACTGCATCATACCTTGTCATTTCTTGCTCTTGAAGAAAAAATGCAGCGTGACTTTCCCTCTCTGCAAATATTGCCACCAAAACGTTAGCTCCAGTTACTTCATTTCTTCCAGAACTTTGTACATGGATCGCCGCTCTTTGGATTACTCGTTGAAAGCCTGTCGTTGGGACGGCTTCACTACCTTCGACTTCAGTAACTAAGCTCCCTAATTCATTATTGAGAAAGTTTTCTATATTGTTTCTCAGTAAGTCTATATTTACGTTGCATGCATTTAAAACATTCGATGCATCCCTTTCGTCGAGAAGCGCAAGTAATAAATGCTCCAATGTAGCCAGTTCATGATTCCTTTCATTTGCTAGCTTTAAAGCACTATGAATACTTTTCTCGAGTGAGCTTGAAAATGATGGCATCTTGATCCTTTCTAATTGAAGTCTTAGTATATATATATAATGATTTAAACAAAAATTCTAAAAAATTGTTAAAAGTTGTCTTTTAGAGCACGTATTTTTGCAAATCTAGAGACTGGGTCAGACTCTACTGTCTCGATATTTTCTAGAATGGATGCTTCACTTTCTCTAAGAAATGGATTGGTTTCTAATTCCTCTTCTAAAGTAGAAGGAACTGTGGGAATGCCTTTTGCAATACTGTCCAATGTTCTGATCCTTCTAGCTTTTAATTTCTCATTTTGTGGATCCACTGATAAAGCAAACTCTATGTTTGATTTTGTATACTCGTGTCCTGAATAAATCATAATATCTTTGGGAAGTTGTTTAAGTTTTTTTAGGCTTTTCCACATGTCTTCCGGTGTTCCTTCGAATAATCTTCCACAGCCCATCACCATCAATGAGTCACCACTAAATAATGCTTTATCCTCCATTAAACCGTAAGCAATGTGTCCTATCGTGTGCCCATCAACATTATAAATCTCAAATGTTTTTGACCCGATTTTTAATTCTTTCCCTTCTTCTACTTCAACGTCTAGAGGTGGAAGCCTGTGTTTATCCCTCTTCGCCCCAATAACTTTTGGTGAATATTTAATTTTTAAGTAATTTATGCCATCTATGTGGTCATTATGATGGTGAGTAATAAGAATAGCGTCGAGGCTCAAGGCTTTTTTATCTAGATACGTTTCTATGGGCCCATGGTCAGGCGCATCAACCAAAATATTCTTGTTTGTTTTCTCATCTCTTATAAGATAGGCATAATTATCTGAGAGGCAGGGAATAATTTCAATCAAAGACATGTTTAGCGGATCCTTATTTATCAACAGGGCTTTATACTAGCAATATTTTAACAGATTTAGCAATATTGGAAAATTAACAATGAGATTGGATGTTATTCAATTGAAAGAGTTTTACCGAGGCACCGAACTTGGAAGAACGACAAAACAATTAATAAACAGAGTTTTAGAAACGAAAGTTGATACAAAAAGTGGCTCTTTGACAATTGGCTTTGGTTTCGCGTGCCCATTTCTTGAGAACAAAATAAAAGATAGCGAAAATAAGAATTTTCTATTGTTGATGCCGAGTGAGCAAGGTGTTATCCCATGGCCTGAAAAGTCTAAAAGTGTAACGGCTCTTGTTGATGAAGTGTCTTGGCCAATAACTACGTCCGCAGCAGACTTAATTTTAATATCACATGGTTTAGAGGTTAGTGATAATCAAGATCTTTTGCTACAAGAGGTACTCCGTGTATTAAAAGACAGTGGGAAACTAGTTATTATAGTACCAAACAGAACAGGCTTTTGGGCAAGATCTGATAGTACTCCCTTCGGGTATGGAAAGCCATATTCGATTTCGCAACTAACGGCACTACTTCAAAAAAACCAGTTTCAAATTGATAGTATAACGCCTAGTTTATATGGGTTTCCTGCAAAAAAAGGCTATTGGCTTAAGTCTTTATTGCTATGGGAAAAAGTTGGTAAAAAGCTAAACAGTTTCTTCTTGGGAGGTCTTCTTGTTGTAGAGGCAAAGAAAAATGTTTTCGCGGTGAAGAATGTAAAGTCGGCGAAGTCAGCAAGATATTTCACTCCAGTTGAAGTCCCTATCTCTACAATGTCCCGAGCTTAATTTGAAAAATATAAAAAAAAATAAAAAAAGAGCAACCAACAACTTGTCATAGTTGGACTGGTCTGTTATTTAAAGATTGCGGCCGTTTTACAACGGCTAGGGTATAAAACCCAATTAAAGGTGATATGTTTGCAAGAAATTAGCGAGATAAACTCAAAGCCATCAGGAAGGTACGCACATGCCTTATTTTCTTTGTGCCAAGAAGACAAGACTAAAAATGAGATAGAAAAACACGTTCTTAATCTTCTGGAGGTATTGAAATCAGATAACGGATTGAATTCTTTTTTAAGAAATCCAACTTTTTCCTCAAGTGATCAGGAAAATGTATTTTTATCGGTAAGTAGAAAAATAAAACTACCTCAGTACCTTCACAACACAGTCTGTCTAATGATAAGGAAAGGGCGGGGTTATGACCTAGTAAATTTTAGCGAGGATTTCTTAAAACTCTGTTCAGCCAGTAAAAATGAACTTACAGTTCATATTAGAACTGCAAAAAAAGTAAGTGATGTAAAAATGGGAGCATTAAAGAAATATATAGAAAAGATTACAAAACGCGTTGTAAGACTTGAGTCAGAAAATGATCCCAATATAATCGCTGGAATTGAACTTAAAGTTGGATCATTTTTGTTTAACTCAAGCATTAACTCAAAACTTGAAAGTATGAAAAATATTTTGAAAAGAGGTTGATTACTATGAACATTCAAGCAGCTGAGATCTCAAAGATCTTAAAAGAACAGATTAAAAATTTTGGTGATGATACAGAAGTAGCTGAGGTTGGAAAGGTTTTATCTGTTGGGGATGGGATAGCGCGCGTATACGGTTTAGACAAAGTGCAAGCTGGTGAGATGGTTGAGTTCCCTGGAGGAACAATGGGAATGGCTCTAAATTTAGAGATAGACAATGTAGGCGTGGTGATTTTTGGCTCAGACAGAGATATAAAAGAAGGGGATCTTGTAAAGAGAACAAGCTCGATCGTGGATGTTCCTGTAGGGATGGAATTGTTAGGGAGAGTTGTTGACGGACTTGGTAATCCAGTTGACGGGAAAGGCCCTGTAAAATCGAAAACAAGATCAGTTGCCGACGTAAAAGCGCCGGGAATTATCCCACGAAAATCTGTGCATGAACCCATGGCAACTGGGCTCAAGTCCGTTGACTCTTTGATTCCCATAGGTAGGGGGCAGAGAGAGTTAATAATAGGGGACAGACAGACTGGTAAAACCGCAGTTGCAATTGACACCATACTGAACCAAAAAAGTTACAATGATGCCGCCGGATCTGATGAGAGCAAAAAACTATATTGCGTTTATGTGGCAATAGGGCAAAAACGATCGACTGTCGCTCAACTAGTAAAAAAATTAGAGGAAACAGGGGCTATTGAGTATTCGATTGTGGTCGCTGCGACGGCTTCCGACCCAGCGCCAATGCAATTTTTAGCGCCTTACTCGGCGACAGCTATGGCAGAGTATTTTCGTGATAATGGCAAACATGCTCTTATCATATATGACGATCTTTCAAAGCAAGCTGTTGCATACAGACAGATGTCGCTCCTTCTTAGAAGACCACCAGGGAGAGAAGCTTATCCCGGAGACGTATTCTACTTACACTCTCGTTTACTTGAAAGATCCGCAAAACTGAACGAAGATAATGGATCAGGATCATTAACTGCTTTACCAATAATTGAGACCCAAGGAGGAGATGTGTCCGCATTTATTCCCACAAATGTTATCTCAATCACAGACGGTCAAATATTCTTGGAAACAGAACTATTTTATCAAGGTATCCGCCCCGCAGTTAATACAGGACTATCGGTCTCTAGAGTTGGATCTTCAGCGCAAACCAAGTCGATGAAATCAGTAGCTGGCTCTATCAAACTCGAGTTAGCACAGTATAGAGAGATGGCAGCTTTCGCTCAATTTGGATCAGATTTAGACGCAAGCACGCAGGCGCTACTTAATAGAGGAGCGAGGCTAACAGAACTACTAAAACAACCTCAGTACTCTCCCTTGACTAACGCAGAGCAGGTTATTGTAATTTATGCAGGGACAAAAGGTTATTTAGATAAAACGCCTGTTAGTGAAGTCACAAGTTTCGAGAAAAATCTTGTGAGTTACCTAAGGTCTGAGGGAAAAGCTGTGGTTGATGAGCTGACAAGTAACGACCAAAAAGTAGAAGGTGAAATTGAAAACAATATCAAATCACTTCTAGACAAATTTTTAAAGACACAGATTCAGTAAAAAAATTAAAAAATGCCCAGCTTAAAAGACCTAAAAATACGAATTGATAGTGTAAAGTCCACTAGAAAAATTACTAAAGCTATGCAGATGGTTGCAGCCGCAAAACTTAGAAAAGCTCAGGAGTCAGCTGAAAGAGGTAGGCCATATGCTGAAAAAATGCGAGACATTGTGTCTAACCTAGCATCAAGTGTCAAAAACATTGCTGGGGACAATAAGTTTTTGGATGATGGTAGTGATTGTAAAAAGTTTCTACTGATTGTAGCAACCGCCGAGAGAGGTCTATGCGGTGGATTTAATTCTTCAATCGTAAAGTTAGCAAAGTCCAGAATAGCCGAGCTTACAAGTCAGAACAAAGAGGTAAAAATACTTACAATAGGGAAGAAGGGAAGAGAGCAGCTTAACAGAGAATTTGAGAGCCTTTTTATCGGTCACGTGGATCTAAGTAATGAAAAAAATATCACGATAGATACGGCGAGAAAGATATCAATGGACATCATTTCAAGGTTCGAAGACGGTGAATATGAAGTTGCGGAGATTTTTTATAATAAGTTTGCTTCCGTTATCTCTCAAATACCTAGCTCATACAAACTATTACCCGTCTCCTTCAATGAAAAAGAATCTGATGCAAGTAATGTTAGCTTTAATTTTGAGCCCGACGAGGATGAGATATTGAACGAAATAATACCCAAAAGTATCGCTACGTCAATTTTCTCAGTTCTTCAAGAAAATGCAGCCTCGGAACAGGGATCAAGGATGGCAGCCATGGATAATGCGACCCGCAATGCAGGTGAAATGATCGACAAGCTAACCATAGATTTTAACCGATCAAGACAAGCGGCTATTACAAACGAATTAATTGAAATCATTTCTGGTGCTGAAGCACTTTAAATTAAAAAACAGGAGTTGAAGATGTCAAAGGAATTAGGAATTATAACTCAGGTTATAGGAGCTGTAGTAGACGTAAAGTTTGAAAGCCATCTGCCCGCAATTTTAAATGCTCTCGAAACCGATAATAACGGTTCAAGATTGATTTTAGAGGTTGCTCAGCACCTGGGTGAAAATTCAGTTAGGACCATAGCTATGGATAGTACTGAGGGTCTTGTTAGAGGTACAACAGTTTCAGATACAGGTAGCCCTATAAGTGTACCGGTAGGTAATGCAACTCTTGGTAGAATTTTGAATGTTGTTGGAGATCCAGTTGACGAGAAAGGGAAAGTTAGTCAGAAGGAAACAAGGCCAATACACCAAGATGCACCAGAGTTCTCTGCCCAAGCAACCGAAACAGAGATTTTAGTTACAGGTATTAAAGTTATCGATCTGCTCTGCCCATACTCCAAAGGTGGTAAAATAGGTCTTTTTGGGGGGGCTGGTGTAGGAAAAACCGTTTTGATAATGGAATTAATCAACAACATAGCAAAAGTACACTCTGGATTCTCAGTTTTTGCTGGGGTTGGAGAAAGGACTCGGGAAGGCAATGATCTGTATCACGAAATGATTGAGTCTGGTGTTATAAATCCAGAGAAGCTTGAGGAATCTAAGGTGGCACTAGTTTATGGGCAGATGAACGAACCTCCAGGAGCTAGAGCACGGGTTGGACTGACTGGTCTTACATTAGCCGAGCAATTCAGGGATCAATCAGGGACCGATGTCTTGTTTTTCGTGGATAACATCTTCCGTTTTACTCAAGCGGGTTCAGAGGTCTCCGCTCTTTTAGGCAGAATACCTTCAGCTGTAGGTTATCAGCCTACATTAGCGACTGATATGGGAGCACTACAAGAAAGAATAACTTCTACCAAATCAGGATCCATCACATCAGTTCAGGCTATTTATGTCCCAGCTGACGATTTGACAGACCCGGCTCCAGCTACATCTTTTTCTCATTTAGATGCGACAACAGTTTTGAGCAGAGCAATTTCTGAAATTGGAATTTATCCAGCGGTAGATCCGCTTGATTCAACAAGTAGGATATTAGACCCCCAAATAGTAGGTGAAGATCATTATAATGTTGCTAGAGATGTACAGGGTATTCTTCAGAGGTACAAATCGTTACAAGATATTATAGCAATATTGGGTATGGATGAACTATCTGAAGATGATAAGTTAACTGTTGCTAGAGCACGAAAAATACAAAGATTTCTGTCACAGCCATTTGATGTTGCAAAGGTATTTACCGGTTCTGATGGTAAACAAGTTCCACTCGATGTTACTATTGACAGCTTTAAAAGAGTTGTTGCAGGTGAATTTGATCATCTACCAGAGTCTGCATTTTATATGGTTGGTGGTATAGACGAAGTCATAGAGAAGGCTGAGAAGACGGCTGCTGATGTAGCATAGGCGCCTTAAGGTAATTGGGATGACAAATAAATTTGAGCTCAGTATAATATCGGCAGAAAGTAAAGTTTTCGAAGGAAAAGTGGAAAATATTCTTGTGCCAGGAATGGTTGGCGACTTTTTAGTACTTTCAAATCATGCCCCTTGCATTAGTAGTATACGTCCTGGTTTTTTGGAATTTTCTGAGGGAACAAACGATAAGCAAAGATATTTTGTTTCTGGAGGCATTATAGAGGTTATTAATAACATGGTCTCAGTATTAGTAGACTCCGCCGTTCCCGGCGATAAAATTGCCAAGGAAGATATAACTAATCTTATTTCCGAAGTTAATGACAGATTATCTGCCGCAGATACTATAAATATAGATGATTTGGGACTGAGGAGAAATGACCTTGAAGAGGCATTGAAACAAGCCTAAATTTTAAAACTCATTATAAGGAAAATGAGAACCATACTTGTTTAAAGATATACGAATTGCACTCATTTTCAGTGTCGTATTACTCGATATTATAGGCATTGGAGTTATATTTCCTATTATACCGGATCTATTGAAAGAAGTCGGTATAGATAAAACTGCTAGTGCCGCTTTTTGGGGAGGCCTATTGTCCTCATCCTATGCTTTTATGCAATTTGTTTTTTCACCAACAATCGGGACATTATCAGATATTTTTGGCAGGCGCCCGGTATTACTTCTGGCATCATTATTGTTAGGAATCGATTATTTGCTGATGGGATTTGCTGAAAATATTTTGATTCTTTTTATCGGTAGAATCATTGGGGGCCTTGCTGGAGGAACCATAAGTACTGGTACTGCTTACTTAGCAGACATCTCAGATACTAAAGACAAAAAAAAGAACTTTGCCATCATAGGAGCGGCCTTCGGACTAGGTTTTATATTAGGACCGATTATAGGAGGATTGATGGGAGAGATTAGTGTAAGGGCCCCATTTTTCTTATCGGCGCTTTTATCTTTTCTAAACTTTTTTGTATGTTTACTCCTACTTCCGGAAACCCTTAAGGTAGGGACAAAAAATAAATTCAGGATAATAAAGTTAAACCCGTTCTTTAATATGTCTTATGTATTTAAAATACCTCTATTTAAAGGATTATTTTTTTGCTTTTTTCTTATCGCTTTCGCCAACACTGTTTATCCTGCGATATGGAGTTTTTGGGGAAGAGAAGTTTTCGGATGGTCTTCAGGAATGATTGGGTTTACCTTAGCGTGCTACGGCTTCTTACTTTTTATTGTTCAAGCATTTGTAATTCGATTGAAGTTTTTTGACAAGCTGTCAACAAAAAATTTAACACTTTTTTCTTTAACCTGCGGAATTGTAGCGCTTGTTTCATTCGGTCTTGTACGAGTGGAAATCCTAGTTTTTGCCATAATACCGATTGCAGCTTTATCTGAAATGGTTAATCCAACTTTAAAAGCATTTATGTCAAATGAAATATCTGAAAAAGATCAAGGTATTCTACAGGGCGTTTTAAATAGTATAGTTGGGTTTACTTCGGTTATCGGACCAATTTCCATGAGCTACATCTTTAGCATTGGAGCTTCAAAGGAAACACTTATTTATAGTCCAGGCGCACCATTTTTGTTTGCTGGATGTTTATTTTTTGCTGCTCTGGTCTTGATAAGGCGATTTTTAGCTTAGATGTTTTGATTCAGTTTGAATATAGACCTTCATAAATAGGTTTTAAAGACTCTTCACTAAATAGCGATGAGACAGAACTTTCGTTAGATATATTTAACATAGCATGAGCCAAAAGAGGCGCAGCAGTAATTATACGGATTTTTCGGCACCTCGATACAATTTCAGTTGGTTCAATAGTATCAGTGATAACCATGGAACTAAGGTTGGAATTAGAAATTCTTTCTATTGCTTCTCCAGAAAGAACACCGTGAGTTATATATGCATGCACTTCTTTAGCGCCCTTTTCCATTAGAAGTTCAGCTGATTTAATCAAAGTCCCAGCTGTATCACAAATATCATCAACTAGAATGCAGGTTTTATCTGAAACGTCGCCAATAATAGTCATGGAGTTAATTTCTCCAGGAGCACTCCTTCTCTTATCCACTACCGCTAAATCCACGTCAATTTTTTCAGCAAGTTCTCTTGCACGCGATACTCCTCCAACATCTGGTGAAACTATTGTGATATTTTTATTTTTTGCGAAGTTATGTCTTATATCAATCGCGAATATAGGTGATGCATATAGATTATCCACAGGAATATCAAAGAAGCCTTGGATTTGGGCGGCGTGAAGGTCTAATGTAAGTACTCTATTTATACCTGCTTGTGCGAGCAAATTAGCCACTAATTTTGCGCTAATTGGGGTTCTGGCTTTTGTCCTTCTATCTTGTCTCGCGTAACCAAAATATGGGATTATTGCTGTAACTCTACTTGCACTAGATCTCTTAAGCGCATCGGCAATTATGAGTAGTTCCATCAGATTATCATTTGCTGGATTTGAAGTTGACTGAACTATGAACATATCCTCGCCACGAACATTCTCGAAAACTTCTACAAAGACTTCTTGGTCGCTAAACCGTTCTACACGAGCTTTTACGGGCTTTACTTTTGTGCCGAACAACAGTCCAATTCTCTTGCAAATACTTTTTGCTAGTGAAAGATTTGAATTCCCAGATATGATTTTTAATTTGCCGTTTGAGATCATTATTTGCGACTCTTTTTTATGGATTTATCCTATACGTTTTTCATATTTATGAAAGAAAAAGGATAATGTTAGTTTCTATTTTTAATTGATTTTTTAAAGTTTATTTATCCTCATTTCCCTGTAATTTCTGCCACGATATGATCTTCATAATTTTCATTATCAACTGAAGTTTCTGAAACACAGTATTTTTGAATTGATTGATTTGTCCTATGGACACTCTCTTGGTCTTTACTTAATAGATGGTGCCATTGGGGTAAAGGTTTTCCTTCACTTATTAACCTATAACTACAACTCGAAGGGAGAAATTTTGAATTTTTGTGTAAATTGTCTTTAGTGAGTTTTAAGCAGGCTTTAACATTTTTTTCTCTATTCGAGTAATCACTACATTTACAGCTCTCTAGATCAAGCTTTGAGCATGAAATGTTGGTGATAAAAATTTTCTTCTTATTAACTATTTTCAATAGACAGCACTTAGCGCAACCATCACATAAGGCTTCCCACTCATCTTGACTTAACTGATCAAGAGTATGTTTTTCCCAGAAAAATTTTCTTAGCTTAGTCATCAGCTAAGACACCTTCTATAGTTTCACAATCTGATTTCATCTGTAAAATCAACTCTTTTTCCGAGTTAAACTTAAGCTCAGGTCTTATAAATTTGACCAGCGAAATAGAAACATTTTCTCCATATAAATTTTCATCGAAGTCAAATATGAAAACCTCAATGTTTGGCTCATAATCGCCATAGGTTGGCCTTGATCCTATTGATGCTGCTCCCTTAAAAGTTTTTTTATTATCATGGGATAAAATTTTAATGAATACTGCATAGACACCATGTTTGGGGACAATTGTATTTCTTAAACCAATATTTATTGTTGGAAACCCGAGTTGTCGGCCTCTCTGAAACCCCTTTTCTACCACTCCCTCAATTTCATAATAGCGAGACAGCATCTTAGTGACTTCATTAACGGAACCTTTGGCTAGTTTTTCCCGTAATGCGCTTGAAGATACAACTTTACCTCCAATCATAAATGGATTAGCTATATGCAAGCCGAGCTCGTTCTTTTCCTGGTAGATTTTCAATAACTCCACGGAACCCTCTCTATTCTTTCCAAACCTAAAATCTGGACCGACCACAATAGTTTTTACATTTAATTTTTCTAGAAGCACAGTCTCTATGAAATTTCTTGGAGATAAATTTGCTAATGAAGAATCGAAAGGCAGTTCAAAAAGTGCATCTATCCCAAAAGAGTTCAAAAATCTTTCACGTGTTTCTGATTTCATTAGCCTAAATATAGGCTGATTTTTTTGAAAATATTGTCTGGGATGAGGTTCAAATGTAACTACGCCTACAAAAGAATTATTACTTCTTTCCCTTGCAATCTCAATAACTGACTGGTGGCCCAAATGCATACCGTCAAAGTTACCTATAGCGACAGAGTAGCCCCTTTTCTCTTTTGGAATGTTTTCTATGCTCTTAAAAATCAACATAACGCTTCCTAGTCAAATTTTCTACTGGGGGCTAAGACAAGTGCTTCTCCTGATAACACTACTTTTCCACCTACTTCACACTTACAGTCTAATGTAACACGTCGATTTGAGTATTCTATATGAGTTACTAATACCGTGGTTGTGATTAATTGACCAGGGAGTACCGGTCTGATGAATTTCAGTGATTGACTCAAATAGACGGTTCCGTGTCCAGGCAACTGTTCTGCAATTACGGCCGAAATTAAGCTTGCAGTGAGCATACCGTGTGCAATTCGTCTTCCAAATATTGTTTGCTGAGCATATTCTTCATCTAAGTGCACAGGATTTTGATCACCAGAGACTTTTGAAAATAGTAGGATATCATTTTGCGTTATTTTACGTTCAAGCATTCTGCTCATTCCTATTTCCAAATCCTCTACACATATTGTTCCTTTTTCTATACTGTTTATCATGATTTATTTGGCGAGAGGCGTGCTAAATGATTAAAAAAAGTAGATGGGATTTCTTATCGAAAAAAGTTGATGGCATAGTCTACGTGTAATTTATTATCTTCTATGGTTTGATTTAATTGTCTTTCGTCAAGGATGGTGTTATTTCTTCCTTCAATCAAATGCTTTTTTTTCAATAGCCCTCCAACTACTAGAAGTGAGTGAAGCTTTTCATTATTAGCACCTTTAATATCTGTTGTGAGTCCATCTCCGATACACAGGATCGACATCCGTTTGGAATAACTAAAATTGTTCAAAAAAGAATAGACCTCTTGATAAATATTTTTATGTGGTTTACCAAAATAGATTACTTTCCCGCCCATTCCCTCATACATTGAGGCGATTGAGCCAGCACACAATTCTCTTTTATCACCGACATCGACTACCAAATCAGGATTTGCACACAATAGGCTCAAGTTTTTATCTATCCCGATCTTGAGTGTATTGCCGTAGTCAGAGAGTTGATCTTTTGACGGATCAAATGGTTCGGTGCAAACAATTAAATCCGCGTGTGTAATATTATCTATCTCAATTGAGATTTTTTTTTCATGGATCATATCTTTATAAATACTATGATGCCGTTTTCCTCCTATGTGAAAAATTTTCAACTGATTTGCTGAAATATTATTTATGTAATTCGAAGTAAGCTCTCCAGACGTTAAAAGCATATCATAGTGATTTTCTTCGATACCAAGTTTAGTTATTTGATCTTTAACATTTGCAATTGGCCTGGGGGCATTCGTTACCAATACTACTTTGCCCTTTGAGGCTTTGAATTTCTCAAGAGCCTTAAGAGCTTCTGGAAAGCTCTCTAC
>CACBNQ010000038.1 GCA_902540655.1 uncultured Alphaproteobacteria bacterium
GCAAAAGCATTTTTAGAACATTATTCAGGCCCATCTGAGGGATTGGTAGTACTTCCGGAGAATGAGTGGTGTGAAGATATAGGATTTAAGGTCTTCAAAGCTTCTCACCCGGTTCCATCAATTTCTGGTTTGGAGGCGTCAAAATTTTTATCAAAAGAAGCCAAAAGGCTCGGAAAGGATGATCTAATGATTTTCTGTATTTCTGGTGGGGCCTCGGCATTGCTGCCATATCCCCCAGAAGGATTCAACCTTGACGACGAAATACATCTCAATAAAGTGTTATTAAAATCGGGACTATCAATTAAGGACATGAATTTTTATAGAGGCGCTTTTTCTCAAATAAAAGCGGGAAAGCTAGCCCAAATGGCTTACCCATGTCCTATAATCAATCTAGTGGTCTCTGATATTCCCGGAGATGACATAACCCTGGTGGGAAGTGGCCCAACCCTTATACCTAGCGCTAGATTAATTAAACCGAAAACACCAAAATTTGGTTTCAAAATTGAAAAGTATATAAACAAAATATTAAGTTCGAATACCGATGATAGTACATGTGTTAACATTCATAATTCGTTTTGTTTAAGTTCTAGTAAAATACTTTTTAAAGAAGCCACTAACTATATTGAACGAGTACATGGATTAAATACTATTGTGCTTTCTACTGAATTCGAAGGAGATGTGAAGTCATTAACCAGACTTTATAAGAATGCCATTATGGATGTTTCCAATCCTGATAGTTCAATTAAAAAGCCAGTAGTTATTCTCTCTGGAGGTGAGGTAGAAATAAAACTTCCAGCTTATTACGGTAAAGGGGGCAGGAATTCACAGTTTTCTTTAGCACTATCTAAAGAGATCGATGGTATGGAAGGGGTAACCGTTTTGTCAGCTGATACCGATGGAATTGATGGTAATGGAGATAACGCGGGCGCGATTATCGATGATTCAACTTATTGCTCAGCAAAAAAATTTTACCCCAACGAAGATCCCTTAGAGCTTTTTGACTCGTTTAACATTCATAGGAAATTAAATACATTGTTTTGCACCGGGCCGACGGGTATAAACCTGAATGATTTTAGAGCGGCGTTGGTGAGATAATAGCATTTTGAACGCTTTAAACAAAATTGCGTAGTTTTGTCACAACAAAAATTAGATAGTTGTTTTATCAAAAAAATTTACCTAAACTTATGTAAAAAAATATAAATGGGAGGAATCATGCAATCTAGTGACGTTGCTCTAGATACCATGCCTAGACTATTGGCAAGAAATGTAGCGGAGTTTGGCGACTCACCGGCCTACAGAGAAAAAGATTTAGGAATCTGGCAGACCTGGACTTGGAAAGAGGCAAGCTCAGAAGTTATGAATTTGGCTAAAGGCCTTATAGACTTAGGAATTAAAGAAGGGGACCATGTCGCTGTGATTGGCCGAAATAGACCATATCTTTATTGGTCTCTTCTTGCTATTCAGCACATTGGCGCCGTACCCGTACCCTTGTACCAAGATGCCGTTGCCGAAGAGATGGAATACATCTTAACACATTGTAATGCGACTTTTGCAATTGTTGGTGATCAGGAGCAAGTTGACAAAATTTACGAAATATCTGGTAGTTTAAAAGGTTTTAAAGATATCGTTTATGTGGATCCCAAAGGATTACGTAAATACGATAAAACAAAGCTGCATGATCTTGACTCTGTAATAAAAAGAGGTGAAAACGATGGTGGACAACTTACGAGTCAGTTAGAAAGTAGAATTACAAAAATTAACGGTGATACGACATGTGTCCTTTGCTATACCTCTGGAACAACAGGAAAATCAAAAGGTGTAGTTCAAACGCATAAATCGATAATTGGTGCTTCAATGGCCGCTGTAGAATTCGACCAATTCAACAACAGAGACTCGATTTTAAGTTATTTGCCTATGGCGTGGGTAGGGGATTTCATGATTTCTGTAGGACTTGGAATGGCAGCAGGTGGATGCATAAACTGCCCAGAAGGTCCTGATACTATGCAACCAGATTTGCGGGAAATAGGGCCATCTTTCTTTTTTGGACCACCACCATTATGGGAAAGGTTAAAAACTTCAGTCTATATAAGAATTGAAGATGCAAGCCCAATAAAAAAAGCGGCTTTTCATTACTTCATGGATACTGCGTCAAAGGTTGGTAAAGATATAATGGAAAAAAAGCCTGTAAGAATTTGGGATAGATTAAAATACTCTTTAGGAAACCTTATTATTTTTGGTCCCTTAAAAAATATGCTGGGAATGTCCAACGTCAGAATTGCTTACACAGCAGGGGAAGCGATCAGTTCAGAGCTATTTGATTTCTACCGGTCTCTTGGCATAAACCTGAAGCAACTATACGGTCAAACCGAGGCTTCGGTATTCCTTACAATGCAGGGCAACGATGAGGTGTATTCAGATACAGTGGGCAAACCGTTGAAAGGGGTAGAACTCAAAATAGCAGATAGTGGCGAAGTTTTGTATAAAGCACCCGGTACTTTTAAAGAGTATTACAAAAACCCAAAAGCTACCACTGAAACAAAAGATAAAGATGGATGGGTAGCAACTGGAGATGCTGGTTACATGGATGATGAGACCGGTCAGTTGCGTATAATAGATAGAGCAAAAGATGTCGGTAAGCTAAAATCGGGTGCTCTCTTTGCACCTAAATATGTGGAAAATAAATTGAAATTTTTTCCAAATATATTGGAGGCTGTCCTTTTCGGTGACGGTAAAGAAAATTGCGTTGCTTTCCTTAATATCGACTTGACGGCTGTTGGTAACTGGGCTGAAAGAAACAACATTTCTTATGCGTCGTATCAGGAGCTAGCTGCCAATGGAGAGGTTGGTAAGATATTAAAAGAGCATGTTGAAGCCGTAAATATGGACCTAGCCAAAGACTCTATGATGTCAGGATGCCAGATAAGGCGCTTTCTTGTTCTTCATAAAGAATTGGACCCCGATGATGGAGAAATAACTAGGACAAGAAAAGTAAAACGATCGTTTGTTGCTGAAAAATATTCTGATCTAGTATCAGCTTTATACTCTGACAAAACTTCAATAGCTACAAAGACAGAGGTGACTTATGAGGATGGTCGTAAAGGCTATCTGGAGGCTACTTTGGGTATCGTGGACGCCACGCTATATGAACTGCAACAACAAAGCGAAAACGCCGCTTAATATAACAAAATAAAAGGATTTTATTTAGGATGGTTAATGAACAAAAAAAGGTAATGATGGAAGTAAAAAACATCAACCTAAGATTTGGTGGTGTTATTGCTATTCAGGATGTTTCTTTCGATATCCAAGAGGGAGAAATAAGAGCTATAATCGGTCCGAACGGAGCAGGCAAGTCTTCAATGTTGAATGTGATAAATGGTTTTTACCATCCTCAAGAAGGAGAAATTTGGTTCCGAGGTGAGAAAAGACCCTCCATGGAGCCATATGAGGTGGCGAAAACGGGGATAGCGAGAACCTTTCAAAATATCGCCTTATTCAAAGGTATGACGACTATAGAGAATGTTATGACGGGTAGACAGTTACAAATGAACAAGAATTTCTTTTGGCAGCTTTTTAGATACGGTCCTGCAATTGAGGAAGAGGTCGAGCATCGAAGACGGTGTGAAGAAATTATAGATTTTCTCGAAATCAACCACATTAGGAAATCACCCGTGGGATCACTTCCATACGGACTGCAAAAGAGGGTTGAGTTAGCAAGAGCACTGGCAATGGAGCCTGAGTTATTACTTTTAGACGAACCAATGGCTGGGATGAATGTTGAAGAAAAGCAGGATATGTCCCGTTTTATCATCGATGTGAACGAGGAATTTGGAACAACTATAGCTTTGATCGAACACGATATGGCGGTCGTCATGGATCTGGCTGACCGAGTAGTTGTTTTAGACTATGGAAAAATGCTTGCTGATGGCACACCAAAAGAGGTTCAATCCAACCAAGCTGTTATTGACGCATATTTAGGAGTGGCACACTGATGGATCTATTAATTGGAATTTTTATAACTCCATTCGCCGAAATGATTGGACTACCTGATTTGTTTTTTCAGGCGCTATGGGATGGTTTTGTGAGTGGGACCTTATACGGTTTGATAGCACTCGGATTTGTTTTGATATTTAAAGCTTCAGGTGTTTTTAATTTCGCACAGCCAATACTAGTAGTTTTGGCAGCCCTAGCTTTGATTAGCTTTTACAAAATGGGGGTTCCTGCTTGGATAAGCGTAGTGCTAGTTTTGATTATGTTTTATGCGCTCGCCTGGTTAATTGAGCGATTAATATTGCGGAAATTGGTCAACACAGATGGAAACATTCTTTTCATGTCTACAGTTGCTCTGAGTTTTATCATAATTGGTGCCGCTCAGTGGATTTTTGGTGGACGCCCTAGTTCAATGATACATAAAGAACTGGGAATACCTACAGGGAGTTTTGAGTGGCCAATGTTTGGCGGAGGAGTATATTTCGACCTATTGGATATTTCAGCAGCCGTGGTTGCTGTTATACTTATCGTTTGCCTGGGTCTGTTTTTTAGTCGTACAAAGATTGGTAGAGGGTTAAGAGCGGTAGCCGATGATCATCAAGCAGCGCTTTCCGTTGGCATATCTTTGAACCAAATATGGGTCATAGTGTGGTTTGTCGCTGGTGTCGTGGCTCTGGTAACTGGAATATTTTGGGGTGCTAGGTCCGACGTGTCTTTTGCCTTACAGATAATTGGATTCAAAGCATTACCAGTTCTTATCATTGGGGGGTTTACGTCTGTTCCTGGTGCCATTGTCGGTGGGCTAATGATAGGCATAGGTGAGAAGATATTTGAAATTTACTGGGGGCCTCTGCTTGGCAGTGGTGTAGAAGGTTGGTTTGCGTATTTCATTGCACTTGGATTTCTCTTGTTCAAGCCACAGGGTTTGTTTGGAGATAAGATTATAGAGAGGGTTTGATCAATGTATTTTAGAGAAACAGGTCAATTTAAATCAAAATATAAGGAGGAATTAGCGGCATTTCCGATATTTGAGGATAAAATAGGTATAGCAATTGCGGCACTTTTAGCTTTTGTTCTAATACCAATATTTGGTCTGCCCGGACTTTCTTGGGATTTTACTATGTCCGCGGTTATGATACCGGTGGTTATTTTTACCATAACAACTTTGGGTTTGAATATTTTACTAGGCTTTGCTGGGCAAATTTCTTTAGGAACCGCTGCTTTTATGGGGGTAGGAGCCTATAGTTGTTATAAGATAATGACGATATTCCCAGACCTCAATGCGTTGATATGTGTAGTGTTGTCTGGGGTCGTGACTGCATTTGTAGGCACTATATTTGGACTTCCCTCTTTGCGGATTAAAGGTTTTTATCTCATGGTGGCAACTCTGGCTGCGCAGTTTTTCTTAGAGTGGGCTTTTATAAGAATCCCCTGGCTCTACAATTACAATATTAGTGGAGCGATAGAAGTTCCTTATAAAGAGATGTTCGGTATTGTGCTGACTGGGGCAAAGTCGGAGCCATTAACAAGATATTTTGTGTGTTTAGGGTTCCTTGTCGTATTAACTTGGTTAGCGTCTAACGTTATTAGAGGAAGGATCGGTCGGTCCTGGATGATGATAAGAGACATGGATATCGCAGCCGAACTAATTGGAGTGCGTCCTTTGACGGCAAAACTGTCGGCTTTTGCATTTTCATCCTTTTATATCGGTATTTCTGGTGCATTGATGGTTTTCTTTTGGCTTGGGGCCGCCGAAGTTGAAAGCTTTGATATCAACCACAGTTTTACTTACTTATTTATGGTGATCATTGGGGGACTTGGGTCGATAACAGGCTGCTATTTTGGGGCTATATTGGTGTGGGTTGTGCCTGTAATTCTAAAGGAGTATGGTAAATCTGTTTTTGGTATAGATGCATTTGTGATGGAGAATTTCACTACAATACTCTTAGGTGTAGTGATGGTCGTGATTTTAATAGTGGAGCCGCATGGGCTAGCTCGAATTTGGCAAATAGCTAAACAAAAGCTAAGGCTTTGGCCCTTTCCCTATTAAAATTTACAGAAGCATAGATTGGCATGATGGGCCTTGCCGTTCTGTGTAAATAATCAAGGTCCATAAATTAATGTGGCTTGCCACAAATTTTGGGAGAAAACGTTATGAAGAAAACAATTATAAGTGCTTTCGTCGCTATAAGTACTTTAATTACAACAGTGGGTATGAGCTTTGGAGACTTGCTAGTGCCCGTTATGACCTACCGTGTTGGTCCTTTTGCGGCTAACGGTACGCAAAACGCTAACGGTTTTGTAGACTATTTAACAATGCTTAATGAGCGTGATGGTGGTATTGGTGGTGTAAAAATTAAAGTAGAAGAATGTGAAACAGGGTATAAGGCTGAAAAAGGCGTTGAGTGTTACGAATCGTATAGAGGAAAAAATCCTCTAGTGCACACACCAAACTCTACAGGTATTACTCTTCAGATTTTGGCAAAGGCGCCTGAAGACAAAACACCTATCCTTACAATGGGGTACGGTTTGTCAGCAGCGGCAAAAGGTGAAACCTTCCCTTGGGCTTTCAATTATCCAACATCTTACTTTTCGCAGATGACATCAATTTTAAAGTATATCGATAGTCAAACAGGTTTAAAGGATCAGAAAATTGGCTTTATATTCTTAGAAAGTGGATATGGACGTGAGCCTATCCCTGTTTTGGAACAACTAGCGCCAAAGTTTGGATTTGAATACTTTTTGCTACCTGTTGCTGGTAAGGATGCACAAAATCAATCATCTCACTGGTTAACAGTTAGAAAAGAGAAGCCTGACTGGATGATCATGTGGGGTTGGGGTGTTATGAATCCAACTGCTGTTAAAGCAGCGATTAAATCTAGATATCCCTTAGACAGATTTGTTGGTAACTGGTGGTCTGCAGGAGACGTGGACCTTGGACCAATTGGAGAAGCAGGAAAAGGTTACAAAGGTGCAACTTTCAACGCCACAGGAACTGACTTTCCAGCCGTTCAAGATGTTATCAAACACGTCGTTAGCAAAGGTTTGACAAAGACAGGTTCTGAAGGCCCTGGCACAGTTCTTTATAATAGAGCAATGTGGAACGCTGCTCTAATTGCGGAGGCCATTAAGACTGCTCAAGATATCACCGGTAAAAAGGAAATTACTGGAGAGGACATGAGAATTGGTCTTGAAAACTTTGTTCTTGATGAAGCACGACTTAAAGAACTTGGTTTCGCAGGAATGGTTGCTCCGATTGTGGGATCTTGTAAGGACCACGAAGGAGCTGGCGCAGCATTTATACAGCAATGGGATGGATCAAAGTGGGTGAAAATCACTGATGCGATTGATCCGATGAAGGATATTGCACAAGAAATGTTGACAAAAGCTGCAGCTCAGTACGCGTCAAATAATGCTGGCTGGACTACTCAGACCTGTAACTAAGCATTAGAATCTTGGTCCTGGCTCATTTGAGCCAGGGCTTAAAAAAAAAGGGTTAATAAATGTTTGATGAAAAAAGTGCCGAAACTGTTCTAGATGTAAGTAACATAGAGGTAGTCTACAATAACATCATTTTAGTTTTAAGAGGGGTTAGCTTGTCGGTCGAGAAAGGCGGCATTACGGCCCTCTTAGGAGGTAATGGAGCGGGTAAAAGCACTACTTTGAAATCAATATCCAACTTACTAAAGTCTGAACGTGGTGAGGTTACAAAAGGATCAATTAGCTACAATGGCGAGAATATAAAGGAATTTAATCCCGCTGACATGGTAAAAATGGGCGTTATTCAAGTTATGGAAGGGCGTCATTGCTTTGAACATCTTACGGTGGAAGAAAATCTACTTACTGGGGCCTACACTCGTAAAATAAACTCCTCCGAACTAAAGGACAGCCTCGAACTTGTCTATAATTATTTTCCTCGTTTGAGAGAGAGAAGAAAATCACTGGCGGGATACACCTCGGGTGGTGAGCAGCAAATGTGTGCTATAGGGCGGGCACTTATGTCTACCCCAGAAACTATATTATTAGATGAACCAAGCATGGGGCTTGCACCTCAGCTGGTTGAAGAAATTTTTGAAATTGTTAAGCAATTAAATGAAAAAGAAAATGTATCTTTTCTATTAGCGGAACAAAATACAAATGTTGCTCTCAAGTATGCGCATAAAGGGTACATATTAGAAAGTGGGCGTGTCGTTATGGATGGTCCAGCCAAAGAACTGAGAGAAAACCCCGATGTTAAGGAGTTTTATTTGGGTATGTCTGAGGAAGGCCGAAGCTCATTTAAAGAAACTCGATCTTATCGTCGGCGAAAAAGGTGGCTATAGACTTTTTATGACGAAGTATTTCGACAGTTTAGAAACTAGATCAGATGATGAGAGGACCGCTGATTTATCTAAGGAATTACGATCTCAAATACAGAATGCCAAAGAGAATTCTAAAGCATTTCAAAAGATTCTAAACGATGTTGACTATCGCGATGTTAGCTCATTAGAAGATCTAGCTAGATTACCAGTATTAAGAAAAAGTGAGCTTGTAAAATTACAGGCAGAAGATCCTCCACTGGGGGGATTGATTGCTGGACCTGTTATTGATCTTAATCAGATTTTTCAATCACCAGGTCCTATTTATGAGCCTGGCATGACTAAAAAAGATTGGTGGCGTTCTGCTAGAGCACTGAATGCTGCAGGTATCGGTAAAGGTGACATTGTTCAAAATTGTTTCTCTTATCATTTTACCCCAGCTGGAATGCTTAGTGAGCAAGGTATTTTAGCCGTTGGAGCAACCGTGTTTCCAGCTGGAACTGGTCAAACGGAGCTACAAGCACGAGCTGCAAGTGAGATAGGGGTCACCGCTTATATAGGAGTTCCTGATTTCCTTCAAATCATATTAGATAAGGGAGATGAGTTAGGACTTGATCTCTCTAAAATAAAAAAGGCACTAGTAGGAGGAGGGCCTCTTTTTCCAAAAACAAGGGAAAGTTACAAAGACAGAGGAATTTTATGTTTGCAGAATTATGGTACCGCTGATCTTGGAAATGTAGCTTATGAGACTATCGCGGATGCGCCCATGATTGTGGATGAAGGGGTAATAGTTGAAATAGTTACGCCCGGTACTGGGGATCCTGTAAAAGAGGGTGAAATAGGTGAGGTCCTTGTCACAACCCTTAATAGAGACTATCCACTGATTAGATTTGCGACGGGAGATTTATCTGCCTTTGCGCCAGGAAAAAGTGAGTGCGGTCGTACGAATGTACGAATTGTGGGATGGCGTGGAAGGGCAGATCAGACAACAAAAATAAAGGGAATGTTCGTAAGACCAGAACAAGTAGCCGATTTGGTTGCCAGATCTCCAGAAATTCGAAAGGCCAGAGTAAATGTGACTAGGAGTGACAACAATGACGTAATGACAGTGCTTTTAGAGATTGAAGGGGAAGTAAATAAGGACTATGATTCTATCGTAAAAGAGATGCTTAAGCTTAAGGGTGATGTGCAAACTTGTGCACCGGGAACTCTTCCCAATGACGGAAAGGTAATAGACGACCAAAGAAAATTTGATTAGATAGGGGGTTTATATGAAAAAAGTAGTTATAGTTGGAGCTTCACGAACACCGATGGGCGGGTTCCATGGGGAGTTGAGCCAAGCAACGGCACCTGAATTGGGCGGCGTTGCAATAAAGGGTGCTATAGAAAATGCAGGTATAAAAAATGATAGCATAGATGAAGTCATTATGGGTAATGTGTTATCAGCAGGTCAAGGACAAGCTCCTGCTAGACAGGCTTCGTTTAATGCAGGACTCTCTGACAATGTGCCTGCAGTAACACTGAATAAAATGTGTGGGTCTGGATTAAAGTCAGTGATCTATGCGCATGATCAAATAAAGGCAGGGACCAGTGAATTGATTGCAGCGGGAGGAATGGAGAGCATGACTAATGCTCCGTATCTTTCTCCAAAAATGAGAGCTGGAGCACGGGTTGGACACCAACAAATGTACGACCACATGTTTCTGGATGGTTTGGAAGATGCGTATGAGCCGGGAAGGCTTATGGGCACTTACGCCGAGGATACGGCTGAGTTATTTCAATTTACGAGGGAGCAGCAAGATGAGTATGCAATTGGTTCATTGAACAATGCTTTAAATGCTCAGAAAGCGAATGCGTTTGAGAAAGAAATTTCACCCGTCACTATTAAAACAAGAAAAGGTGAGATTACTATTAAAGATGATGAGCAGCCCAAAAATGCACAACCAGAGAAAATTCCAAACTTGAAGCCAGCATTCAAAAAAGATGGAACTGTTACGGCAGCTAACTCTTCATCTATTTCCGATGGCGCAGCAGCGCTTTTAATTAGTTCTGAAGAAAGAGCCGGAGAGCTGTCGCTTCCTACAAGAGCTACTATTTTGGGCCATACCGTTCACGCTCAAAAGCCTGGCATGTTTACAACAGCACCTATTCCAGCTGCAAAAAATCTATTAGAGAAAATAGGGTGGTCAACAAATGAGGTTGATTTATGGGAGGTTAATGAAGCCTTTGCTGTTGTCCCCATGGGATTTATGAAGGAGCTTAATATTCCTAGGGAAAAGATAAATGTTAACGGTGGAGCTTGTGCTTTGGGACATCCAATAGGAGCTTCTGGAGCAAGAATTCTAGTCACCCTATTGAATGCATTAGAAAAGAGAAATTTGAAAAAAGGTATTGCGGCTATTTGTTTAGGCGGTGGTGAGGGTCTAGCAATGGCTATAGAAAGACCATGAAGATTTCAGAGAATACTGCTGCATTAGTTACTGGAGGGGCATCTGGACTAGGCTTAGCAGTCGTCGAAAAATTTGTTTCTTTAGGAGCAAAAGTTGCAGTCTTTGATATGAATGAAGAGGAAGGGTCAAAAGTTGCCAGTCAGCATGGAGTTACTTTTGAGAAAGTGGATGTATCTGACCCTCAATCAGTGGTGGACGGCCTTAGTTCAATAAGAAAGAGAATTGGGCAGGAAAGCGTTTGCGTGAATTGCGCAGGTATTGGTTTTTCTCAAAAAACAGTTTCCAAGGGTCGAAACCATCAATTTGAATTATTTGATAAAACAATACGTATAAATCTAATTGGTACTTTTAACGTTGCGTCTCAAAGTGCTTTGGGGATGTCAGAGCAGAAGGCCGTGTTAAGCGATGATCAAGAAAAAGGCGTTATAATTAATACAGCATCAGTTGCTGCTTTCGATGGTCAAATCGGACAGATTGCTTACTCAGCCTCTAAAGGGGGTGTAGTTGGAATGACATTACCAATGGCGCGTGATTTAGCCCAGGATGGAATTAGGGTAGTTACAATTGCGCCAGGTCTCTTTAGTACGCCTATGTTACGGAGCTTACCAGAGGATGTTCAGGATGCCTTGGGTAAATCGGTTCCTTTTCCTCCGAGACTGGGATCACCCTCAGAATTTGCTGATTTAAGTGTCCAGATTGTAGAAAATAGTATGCTCAACGGAGAGACAATTCGGTTGGATGGTGCGATCCGTATGGCACCAAAATAGAGGCTCGTGTAAAGATGTTTAATGCAACAATGGATTTTGGCTTAGGGGAAGATATAGATGCGCTCAGAGAAGCTGTAAGGAAATTTGCGCTAGAAGAAATTGCTCCAAAGTCTGCAGAGGTCGATAGGTCCAACGACTTTCCCATGGAGCTTTGGGAGATGATGGGAAGCTTGGGCTTACATGGAATAACAATCTCTGAAGAGTTTGGCGGTGTGGATATGGGGTATCTTGCCCATTGTGTAGCGGTTGAGGAAATCAGTAGAGCCAATGCGGCAATAGGAATGTCATATGGAGCGCACTCGAATTTGTGTATAAACCAAATTTATAGATGGGGAAACGAGCAACAAAAAAATAAATATTTACCAAAATTAATAAGTGGCGAACATATAGGATCGCTTGCGATGTCGGAGCCAAGTGCTGGCTCTGATGTTGTTTCAATGAAGCTAAAGGCAGAAAAGCGAAATGATTATTATTTACTAAATGGATCAAAAATGTGGATTACCAATGGGCCTGATGCTGATACACTCGTTGTGTATGCGAAAACTGATGTATCGGCAGGCCCCAAGGGAATAACTGCATTTCTCATAGAAAAAGGTATGGAAGGTTTTTCTACGGGAAAGAAACTTGATAAACTTGGAATGCGTGGATCGAATACGTCAGAGTTAATTTTCGAAAATTGTGAAGTTCCCTATGAAAATGTTCTTGGGGAGGAAGGCAAGGGAGTAAATGTTCTTATGTCCGGACTTGATTATGAAAGGGTAGTTTTAGCAGCGGGTCCAGTTGGAATAATGGCTGGTGCGATGGATGTGGTAGTGCCTTATATCCACGAAAGAGAACAATTTGGTAAACCTATCGGTACTTTCCAATTAATGCAGGGAAAGATCGCTGATATGTACACTACCATGAATGCATGCAGATCATATGTCTATTCTGTAGCAAGAGCATGCGATGAAGGACAAACGACGAGAAAAGATTCAGCGGGGTGCATACTTTATGCGGCTGAGAAAGCAACCCAAATAGCACTAGATGCAATCCAGTGTCTTGGTGGCAACGGGTATATTAATGATTATCCCACAGGCAGACTTCTACGTGATGCAAAACTCTATGAGATTGGTGCGGGTACTTCAGAAATTAGACGCATGCTTATTGGAAGAGAGTTATTTGAAGAAACAAAGCTAAGCTAATGAAAAACGTCGGGTCTGAAAGACCAACTAATTGTAAAGAATTCACAGAAAATTATTCTGCAATGGAGAAAGCCATTGAAAAAGTGGATAGCTTGGCAAAAAGGCTGATAGCAGGTGGCTCAGAAAATTCAAAAGCACGCCATGTAAAAAGAGGTAAAATGCTGCCAAGAGACAGAGTAGCGAATCTACTTGACACTGGATCATTTTTTTTGGAAGTTGGGCTTTTTGCTGCCAACGGCGAGTATAAAGATGAGGTGCCTTCCGCTGGTGCGATAGCGGGGGTTGGACTCGTTTCCAAGCGACTTTGTATGATTATTTGTAATGATGCAACAGTAAAGGGTGGAAGTTACTATCCTTTGACTGTAAAAAAACACCTAAGAGCACAGGAAATTGCAGCTGAAAATAATATCCCATGTATTTATCTTGTAGATAGTGGTGGTGCAAATTTACCCTCTTGGGATGACGTGTTTCCTGACAAAAATCATTTTGGACGAATATTTTACAACCAGGCACAAATGAGCGCGAGAGGTATACCACAAATCGCAGTTGTTATGGGGTCGTGTACCGCTGGTGGGGCATATCTGCCTGCTATGTCAGATCAAACAATAATTGTGAAGAACCAGGGTACAATATTTTTGGCTGGCCCACCGCTTCTAAAGCAAGCGACTGGTGAAATTGTCGATGCAGAAACGCTAGGTGGTGGAGACACTCATGCCAGATTATCAGGTGTTGCTGATTATTTGGCAGATAATGATGAGCATGCGATAACTTTAACCAGAATGATTATAAGTGATTTATCGACAATTCAAAAATACAAACGCTTAAATTATAATCCACCAATGCTTGATCCGGATGACCTACTTGGGTTTGTGAATTCTGATCCAAAGAAAGGGTTCGATATATTCAATTTGATTGGGCGCATTGTTGACGGATCCAAATTTTCAGAATTTAAAGCGACTTATGGAGAAACACTTGTATGTGGTTTTGCTAAGGTTTGTGGAGTTGAGGTTGGTATTATAGGAAACAATGGAGTTTTGTTTTCTGAGAGTTCAAAAAAAGGGGCTCACTTTATAGAACTTTGTTGTCAAAGAAAAATACCCTTACTCTTTCTACAAAATATAACTGGATTTATGGTTGGAAAAAAATATGAGCAAAGTGGTATTGCAAGCGATGGTGCCAAACTTGTTCATGCTGTATCTTGCGCTAATGTTCCTAAAATAACCGTGATAGTAGGAGGCTCATATGGCGCTGGTAACTACGGGATGTGTGGTCGAGCTTTTGGACCTCGCTTTGTGTGGACATGGCCTAATGCAAAAGTCGCTGTTATGGGAGGCGAGCAGGCTGCTGGGGTAATGGCAGAAGTAAATATTGCCGCAGCGAAATCAAAGGGTACCAAACTTTCAGAGAAAGAAATAAATAACATTAAAAAACCAATTTTGGACATGTTTGCGCATAAGTCTGAAGCTACTTTCGCGTCAGCACATTTGTGGGATGATGGAATTATTGATCCGAGAAAAACTAGAGAAGTCGTTGCTTTATCTCTTGAAATTGCAATGAATGCACCTGTTCAAGAGACAAAGTTCGGTGTCTTTAGGATGTAATGATGTTCAAAAGTATCTTGATAGCCAATCGAGGAGAAATTGCTTGCCGGTTAATTAAGTCCGCTAGGCACCTTGGAATTAAAACGTATGCAATTTATTCAGAAGTGGATAAAAATTCTATGCATACAAAAGAGGCAGACGTTGCAGTTTGCATTGGCCCCGCAGAATCTAAAAAAAGCTATTTAAATATAGAAAAGGTCATTGACGTTGCGGTGGAAAATAGGATCGAAGCAATACACCCCGGTTATGGCTTCCTTTCCGAGAACTATCTTTTTGCAAAAAAGGTTGAGGCAAGTGGAATTACATTTATTGGCCCTAGTTGGAAGTCAATAAAAGCAATGGGTAATAAGAATAATGCAAAAGAAGTTATATCGTCGGCTAATATTCCGTTGGTAAGTGGTTTTTTAGTTAATAAGGACAAACCAGGCGAGAATAAAAAGAAGGCGAAAGAAATAGGTTTTCCAGTTATTGCCAAAGCCGCGGCCGGTGGTGGAGGTAAAGGAATGAGAGTTGTTTATTGCGAAAAAGATCTCCAAGACTCTATTGAAGCAGTTACCAGAGAAGCGCGAAGTAGTTTCAAAGACGATGAGATTATAATTGAAAAGTATATCAAAGGAGGCAAACATATTGAGATTCAAATTGCAAGAGATAATCATGGAAATTGCATACATCTATTTGAACGTGATTGTTCATCACAAAGAAGATACCAAAAGGTTTTAGAAGAGGCTCCATCTTTATCAATTCCCGAACCAACAAAACGAAGAATGTATAAGGCAGCAATAGATATTGCTAACAAAATAGATTATCGAGGCTTGGGAACCATAGAATTCATAGTCGATGTTCAATCTCATAAGGAAGAGTTACCTTTTTTCTTTCTTGAAATGAACACAAGACTACAGGTCGAGCATCCTGTTACTGAAGAAATTTTAGGTATGGATCTTGTTGAGTTACAGATAAACATTGCCGCAGGAAAAAAACTTGATATGGATAATGATAAAGTTTTACCCAACGGACATGCGATAGAAGCCAGAATATATGCAGAAGATCCTAAAAATGACTTTTTACCTAGCCCTGGACTAATTCAAGCTTTAAATCTTCCAAAGGAAGGGAGATTTGATTTTGGTGTCAGATCTGGTGATTACGTAAGTACATTTTACGATCCAATGTTAGGAAAAGTTATAGTGCATGCTAATGATAGAGAAGAAGCTAGGACCAAGCTCATTGGTTGTTTAGACGAAATAAAGGTTCAGGGCATTAAAACAAACACTGATTTTCTGAGCTACATTTTGAATAGCCAAATATTTAGGAAGGATATAATCCAAATTACAGACCTTGATGATCTGGCTTTAAAATTTAAAAAACTTTTACCAAACCCAACTGATATAGTAGCGGCTGCTCTAATTATTTTAAACTCAGAATCACAATTTAAAAATAAAATGTGGAGGCTATGGGGGACTGGCTCTGCAAATATTCTGTTGAGACAGCAAGAAAAAAGCTATTCGATAAAGGTCAATTCAAGCAATGGAAGAAAATTCCAAGTAAATTTTGGAGATGAAATTTTCGTAGTAGAAAATGTTCTTTCAAGAAAAAAAAATATTTCA
>CACBNQ010000039.1 GCA_902540655.1 uncultured Alphaproteobacteria bacterium
TGAAGAAAATTGGCCTTTATTAGACAAAAAGAAAAAAACCTGGGATAGGATAAGAAATGGAGAGATCATTTTTGTGAGCGAACAGTTATCTATCCGCGAAAAAATAAAATTAGACGATTTTTTGGAATTAGATATTAATGACAAAAAGATTCGTATCCAGGTTGGTGGAATTTACGCAGATTATGGCAACCCACATAATCAGTTAATGATGGAACTAAAACTTTTTAAAACATTTTTTTCGTCTCAAATTCCGAGCACCATTGCGGTAAAGCTTGACCAAAGCAATCGTCTAAATTTTTTCAATGAATTGTCATCAAATATTGTGATTAATTCAGAAACAATTATCAATCCGCAGCAAGTGCGAAAAATTTCTCTAGGGATCTTTGATAATACTTTCAAGATTAGTTTTCAACTCGCCTTAATAACTTTATTTGTGGCAGCGTTCACGCTTTACACTAATCTAATTAGTATAAATAAATTGAGGAAAAAAGATCTCCTACCGATCTATTTGATTGGCTTTTCAGTAAATCAGGTTATACGTTTGGAGCTGTTGAAGATCTTTATTTTGACTAATATGGTCTGTTTCCTTTCTATTGGAATGGGTGTAATAATAGCTTTTATATTGTCGGAGGTTATAAACCCAAATTTTTTTGGATGGAGGATTCCTATGCAAGTTTTTCCAAAATATTGGCTGCAAATCTGGATTATTGCCACTCTTGCTTCAGTATTCTCGACCATTTTGTCTTTTAGAATGTCTAATGTGAAAACGTCGTCAAATTTTGATAGAAAAATATTTAGACCACTATGAGCCACAAGATATTAGTATTTCTTTTTTGTTATTGGCTGGTTGGTTATAATTCATTAGCTGACGAACATAATAATGGATTTAATTTAGCAGATCCGGGCTATCAGATTACGTTCCCAAAGGATCATGGGCCACACAAAAACTTTCGAATTGAATGGTGGTATTTGACTTCAAATCTAAAGTCTGAGTCCATAGAAAGTTTGGGCATACAATGGACCTTGTTCAGAAGTAATCTCTCACCAATATCGAGTAAAAAACCTAATAACCTTAATGGCTTTTGGATGGCCCATAGCGCAATAACTACAGACACACTGCATTATTTTGAAGAACGTTTTGCACGAGAAGAAAGTGATCAAGCAGGTGTAAAACTAGACACTTTTAAAGCCTGGATAGATAATTGGAGCATTACAGGAGACGATCAACTGGAAACTATTCAGTTAGAAACTAGTGGCGTAAAATTCGCCTTCTCATTAAAATTTTCGACTAAAATTAAACCAGTTCTACAAGGTAATGCTGGTTACAGCAAAAAATCTGAAACAAGCGCGGCGTCTCACTATTATAGTCAACCCTTCTATAATGTAGAAGGGTGGGTGACTTTTAATGGAGAGCGGCATGCTGTAGAGGGTGTAGGTTGGTTAGACCGTGAGTGGTCGAGTAACCTGTTAAACAATAGCCAACTCGGTTGGGATTGGTTTTCTCTCCATCTCAATAATGGAAGAAAAGTGATGCTTTTCAAAGTGCGGCATGCTTCTGGCAATGATTTTCTATCCGGATCATGGATTAACCAAGATGGGACCAAAAAGCCACTTACTACTTCTGATGTCGAACTTGAAGAAACGGCTTATTCAACTGTTAAAGGCAGAAAAATTCCTACCGAATGGAAAATCTCCTTTCTTGGCAAAAATAGCCTAAGTATTAATATCGAGGCTCTGAATGCTCAATCTTGGATGGATACCAGTTTCCCTTACTGGGAGGGACCAATTTCAGTTAGTGGTGATTTATCAGGGGTCGGTTATTTAGAAATGACAGGTTATTAAAGATACTACGCTGCTTTACCATCTAAAACCTTGTCTACCTTCTCTTGAGCCTTTTGTTCTCCAACACCATCTACTGCGGCGATCTCCCTTGTTAATCGTTCTAACGCCGCTTCGTAGAGTTGCCTTTCTGAATAAGATTGCTCTCTTTGCTCATCGTTTCGATGAAGGTCCCTTACTACTTCTGCAATTTGAATGAGCTCTCCAGAATTTATTTTTTGTTCGTAATCTTGTGCGCGTCGAGACCACATTGCACGTTTGACCTTTGCTTTACCACTGATTACCTGTAATGCCTTCCCGATGGTATTTGGGCTTGATAACTTTCGCATACCTGTAGATTCTGTTTTATTTTTTGGAACCTTTAGAGTCATCTTATCCTTATCGAAAGTAATGACATACATTATAAGCTCAAAGCCCGCAATATTCTGCACTTCTTCGTCAACTATCTGCCCTACCCCATGTGATGGATAAACCACAAAATCATTAATTTTAAAATCTACATCCGGTAAGTTACTATCCATAAAAAGCCACCATTAAATTAAAAAAGTTGAATTACCATAATTAAACAAAAATAGCTACTTAAAAGTTAATCTCCTTCTCCAGCTTTTTCGGAAAAGAATTTTTCAAATTTGCCTGACTCCCCTTCCATTTTCTCTGCATCGGGTAATGGATCTCTTCTGATTGTAATATTTGGCCACTGTTCGGAATATTTTCTATTGAATTCTACCCATTCAGCTGCGTCAGGTTCCGTATCAGGCTTGATTGCATCTGCTGGACACTCAGGTTCACAAACGCCACAGTCAATACATTCATCGGGATGAATAACAAGCATATTTTCACCCTCATAGAAGCAATCTACTGGGCAAACATCGACGCAGTCGGTATATTTACACCCTATGCACTTATCGTTGACTATGTAGGTCAATCTGTTCTCCTAATACAACCTTCTAGTATAATAGGATTTAATTATCGGAAAGAAAGTGTAATTTTTCTTTGAGCACCTTCAAATTTCTCCTTATCTTTTTATTGGGTTTATATTTTGTTCTGGCTTGAAAAAATTTTGCGTCTTCCTGGCTATCTTCAAATATTATTTTGTAAAAACTTTTAGCTTTTGCAGAAGAAACTCTTTTTATAGCTATCTCTTCGACCAAGACTGTTTTTCTAACAAAGTTTTGTTCAATAACCAGTTGACTATCTATATTTATCAGAGAGGCTGGCTTTGTTTTGGTTTTCCCAGATAGACGCACCAGACCTTTCTTAATATTCAATGATGCTATATTTCTTGTTTTGTAGAACCTCACCGCCCACAGCCACAAATCCAGCCGACACTGGGATAAAGGTGGTTTTTCAGAGAGGCTCAATTTTTTATCAAAACCTTTAACAAAGAAAAAGGGGATTCATTTGTTGGCATTTGTTTTTTTGTCCTATTCTTTTTTCTATTTTGCTTCCTCTTTTTAAATGTTTGAGAGGCTGGTATTGATTTTTCTGTTTTGTTTATCAACCGTTTTTTAAACAAAACCTTATAGTGATCATCATCCTTCTCAAAAGTTATCACCTCAACACCTTTTTCTATTTTCTCATGCTTGATTTCAAATCGAAGACTTTTAATTAGTTCTGTAAATTTTTCTAACCCCAATCCAGTAATCGATAACATAGCTGGTTGAACTACTATCCACTCATCTTTCGAATACTCTTTGATCATAAAATATAGTCTTTCGAGCATATCTATTCTTATAGCCCTATTGCCAGCCACAAAAAACCCTGCAACCAAATATTGTTTCTTGGATATACGTTTATCGTATTCAACTGTAACCAGACCAGCTGGGGGGTGAAATAATGCGGGCTCAGGAATAGCACAGAAAACACTAAATAGAGCAATTCTTAATCTTGACGTTTCTGGCTTAAGAAGCGTTGCATCATATATTGTTTTATACCCAAACCTTATGCCAAAACTCTTTAATCTAATTTTGTTCTCATTATCGATGCTATTGAATTGCTCCATGACCTCAGATTTCATGATAACGCCCAAATTATTTACGAAGATGTGGGCAAACCCAGCTGCAGCTCCTCTCAATTGGACATTATTGGCAAGATCCAAAAGATTGGGCATCAGTGTCTTAACCTTATTTTCTATAAAGATGTCGAGTTTTCGTTGAATTTTTTCCAAACTACTTTTATCAAGTTCATCTGACTTGATCGGTTTTACCTTTGGGGTCAATATTTTTTGACTTTTTTCTAGCTGGCCAACTTTGCTATCTCGCCAAATCACCTGTCCATTTGCGCCAAGTGAAATTTCACTCTCGGGCGCTTCATAAAAACTTGTTACTAGGCCAGCGAGATGTTGATGCAGAAAAGGTCTCACGACCTGCATCAGCTTTTTGTTCTCCACTATAGTATCTGACCCTGAAAGATTAAATATGAACCCGTCCATTTTACCAAAGAGGTGGCCCTTGATATAAAGACAGCTATCCTGTCGTAACTCAAAATCTTTTTTATCAAAATTTTCTGACATTCTCTTTTTTATCAACACAGACCTCCTAAGGTCAACAAATCGTTGTGTAAGTTTCCGGTGCAAGGCATCTGATAGTTTGTCCTCAACACTTCTAGTAACACCAATAAAATATTCGCTATCTAATAGCCATTTGTTAATGTTGGCGACAAATGACCAAGTTCTAATGAAAGATAATCTCTTAGATAAAATGTCTATATCACCTTGAACATTATCTAGACGGGTAATCTCCATTTTTAACCAATTAGAAGGGATGACTCCTTTGGTTCTCACAAAGTCAAATATTTTTATCACGAGACCTGCATGGTCTTGACTGGAGATCTTCCTGAAATCTGGTATTTGGCACGCCTTCCATAACAGCTGAACGTCTTCTCTTTTCAAATTTTTTAAAGGTTCAGAATAGTTTGCCTTGATAAATTTTAAAATATTAACGTCAGACCCGTCTTGAGAGCGTTCTAGATAATTGACACTTGATATCAAATCTAGAGATTTTATAAGTGATGGTAAATCATTAAATTCAAGCGCGGTGTTACGCCATTTTAACTTTTTAAGCATTGGAAAGACATTATTCTCAACATCATTAATAACAATTTCTTGCAATTGATTAAGGCTTCCAGTTTCACCAAAAAAACCGTCAGAGGTGTAACGCCCTGCGCGACCAGCAATCTGAGCAACTTCCAAAGTGTTGAGCGGTCTTTGTCGACGTCCATCAAATTTTTGCATAGCTGCAAAATAAACGTTATTGATTGGCAAGTTTAATCCCATGCCTATTGCATCTGTGGCTACTATGTAATCAACGTCTCCATTCTGGTACAGCTCAACCTGCGCGTTTCTAGTCTTTGGAGAAAGTGCTCCTAGCACTACTGCTGCCCCGCCCTTAGATGTTCTAATGTGTTCAGCCATCTCGTAAACTCTATCAACTGAAAAATCCACAACTGCTGATCTGGGACCCAATTTCGAAATATTTTTCTTTCCAGAATAACTCAATCTTGAAAGCCTATCTCTACTAATTACTTCAATATCAGGTATTATGATTTTTATTAAATGCTCTATAACTGTCGATCCCAAGAAAAGTGTTTCAAATTGTCCGCGCGCGTTTACTAACCTATCAGTAAATATGTGCCCTCTTTCTGGGTCAGAACATAGTTGGATCTCATCTACTGCGACGAATTCAAATGTATTTCTGGCGGGCATTGCCTCTGTAGTACAGACCCAATATCGCGCAAACTTTCCACGAATTTTTTCTTCACCTGTATTTAGCACTACGTTTTCAATCCCCTTCAATAAAACAAGTCGATCATATATTTCACGTGCGAGAAGCCTTAAGGGGACCCCTATTACTCCATTTTTATAGGAAATCATCCTTTCTAATGCGTAATATGTCTTGCCAGTGTTAGTCGGCCCTAAAATTGCCCGACAAATAGAGGTATTTTTATTGCTTCGTTTGAAATTCATAGAAAAGTATTTTATAATTGAGCTACATGAGGTTTTCAAGCATAGGTTAAATCACATTTCCTACATTGTTATGTTACAGGAAACCTCTAAGCAAATAAAAATAGAATTTTAGAAAAGAAAGTATAATATGAGTGATGTATTAGAGAAGGCTGTTGCAGCTATAAATGATAAAATGGCCGGGGCAACTTTTGACTCAAGCGTTAAGTTTAAAATTGAAGAAGAGGGCTCAATAGTAGTAGATAGCGATGGCGTAAGAGTATCAGACGAAGAGACTGATTGTACATTGATCGCTTCTCTGGATGTTTTTACAAAAATTCTTGATGGTGATATGAACGCAACAGAGGCCTATATGACGGGATCATTAAAAGTGGAAGGCTCCATGAGTGCTGCGATGGAGTTAAGTAGCCTTTTAGCCTAAAGTTCCTATGGATAAAAATCTCGAGAGATTTATGCTTGAGAATGGGGAGACTATATTTAGAAAAGCTAAAGATGGTCGAAAGCTCCGGATAGCAATTTGGAAAATCCGAAAAGAGAGAGTTTGTGGAACAATTTTTTTTTTGAATGGTCATCGTGAATTTATTGAAAAATACTCAGAAACATTTGCACTTTTCTTAGAAAAAGGATTCAACGTCATAACACTTGATTGGAGAGGCTGGGGACTTTCTGAGCGACCCTTTCCTTACCAACCCAAAATTCAACATATTTCAAGTGCTACTGAATATCAATTGGACTTAGATGAATTGATAAGTTTGGCAAGACAGAAAAATTTGTCACCTCCATGGCATTTAATCGCTCACTCCTTAGGGTGTCTTCTGGGGTTAAGAAGACTTATATTAGACCCGGAATGTTTTGATAAATATATTTTTCTATCCCCACTCTGGGGTAATTTCCCTTACATAGCGAGGCCAATTCAAAGACTAGTTATCAAATTTGAAAAAGCATTGCGACTTTTGGGATTATTAATGCTTACCCAACAAAATCCGGAAAAATATAAGCCCTATTCACTTACTGTGGATTTTAGAAAAAATACACTGACGTCCGACAAAAAGCAGTTTAAGCGTTTGCAGACAATATTAGAAAACAACCTTAATTTACATAGTGGCGTGCCAACCCTTGGTTATTTGATTGCAATATTGAAGGAGATTGACAGCCTAAATAGGGTTGATTTTCCGAATAGAAATATCTTGGTGTTGCTTGCCGAACAGGAAAGAATAACCGATAACAAAGCTGTGCTGCGATTAATTAGAAGATATGATTTTATCAACGTAGTAAAAATCAAAAAAGCACAGCATGAAATTTTGATTGAAAAAGAAACAATTAGAAAAGAGGCAATGTCTTTGATACATAAATTCATTGACTCATAATTATTGAAAGTTATTGCTGAAAACTTTGATTATTTGTTCATGAACCCGGGGGTCACCTGAGGCAATTACATCGCCCCCTGTCAATGGGTAAGAACCATCAAGATTACTTATAATGCCACCAGCAGACAAAACGATGGCTTCAGGCGCTCTGATATCGTATTCTTGAAGACCAAATTCAATCACCGCATCAATACATCCGTCTGCTAGCATAGCATATGCATAACAATCTAAGCCATACCTATCTAACTTTGAAAGTCTCATTATTTCATCTAAACTGGTTTGAAATAGTCGGTTTGGTATGGTAGGTGATGACGTTGCAACAACTGCATTAGCTAAACTACGACATTTTCTGACGATTAAAGCCTGAGGATCATCGGTTTTAAGATTTATTTTCTTGAAAGCTTTTCCAAACCCTCCCCAGAAAAGCTCGCCAGTAAATGGCTGATAAATAACGCCCATTACTGCTTTGCTGTTTTCGACTAGAGATAACAGTATTCCCCATGTTGGAATTCCCGAAATAAAGGCTTTTGTTCCATCAATAGGGTCAATTATCCACGTGAAGTCAGTTGAACCACTTTTCCTTCCATATTCTTCACCAAGTATGGAGTCATTTGGATAAAGCTTTTCAATCATTTCTCTGATTTTTTTTTCTGCTGATCTATCTGCAACTGTAACTGGATTGAAAAAATTCTCGTCTTTATTCTCGATAACCAGATTTTGTTTAAAATAGCCAATTGTTATTTTTCCAGCCTCATGGACAATGTCTATCGCGTTCAGAAGAAGGCTTTTTTTCTCTCGCTCGGTAAAGATTTTTGACCCCATGTTTGCTAAATTGGCGTTTTACTTCGTCTTTTCTACCATTTTATTTGATATTTTTTAATCAAATATTCATTGAATACTTGAAAAAATAGCTTACTTAACCGATATTAAATATATCATTAACTCAATAATTAATCAGGGGTCAGTAAAATGGCAGAATATCAAACTGCAAAATCATATGTAGATTCATCTCAGACCATAGACGTAGGTCTTAGAGCCCATATGAACAAGGTATATGGACTTATGTCGTTAGCGATGTTGATAACAGGGGCCGTAGCTTACGCAGTGGGCACAACGCCTGCGCTGGTAATGGCAATATTTGGAACATGGCTACAGTGGGTTGTAATGTTAGCGCCACTCGGCGTTGTTTTTATGTTTAGTGCTAAAATCCACTCTATGCGAACTCAGACAGCTCAATTAGTTTTCTGGATTTTCGCAGCTTTAATCGGACTTTCAATATCTTATATTTTCTTGGCATACACAGCGATATCAATTGCTCAAACATTTTTTACTACTGCGGTCGCATTTGGAGCACTCAGCCTCTATGGGTATACAACCAAAAGAGACCTATCAGCTTTAGGGAATTTCTTGTTTATAGGTCTGATCGGTATAATCGTAGCATCCATAGCAAATTGGTTTTTTCAAAGCCCAGTTATGCACCTTGCAATATCTGCGATTGGCGTGCTAATTTTTGCAGGATTGACCGCATATGATACGCAGAATATTAAAAATACGTACTTACAGTATAGATCATCATACGGTGAAGAGTATGCAGAAAAGATGGGTATAATGGGTGCTCTGTCCTTGTACCTAAACTTCTTAAATATGTTTATGTTTCTTCTTCAATTTATGGGAAACAGAGACTAATTTCTTTAGGTAGCAGCTTTTGTAGAAAAGTTGCTACCTTACTTAATTTTTCCTTCCTTATACTCTACGTGCTTTCTTGCTACTGGATCATACTTCTTGACCACCATTTTGTCTGTCATAGTTCTTGAGTTTTTCTTAGTGACGTAGAAATGCCCCGTATCTGCGGTAGAATTAAGTCTGATTTTTATAGTTGAAGGTTTAGCCATGTCTTTATTCCTTATTTGGTAGTTAGATATTAAAACTAAGATAATTAGTCAATAAACATTTTTAACTGATAAAAATAAAATCCGAAGAAGCTCCATGTTTAAAAAAAGGAACTCCTTTTTTGTTTGGACCATCTTTAATAATCTCTTTGACCTCATTAAGAACAACTTCTGTTATAAAGGGTAAGTTAAGGCTCTTGACCTCATTAATATCAATCCAGTGTAAATGACTTAATTCGGTTGAAGCAGACGAAAAATCATCGAGGTTTCCATGAACATTCTCCGCTCTACAGATAAAAAACCGTGCATCAAACCTTCTAGGTCTTCCAGGCGGGGTTATGGCTCGAAACACATATTCTAGATTACTGGCGTCAGGCAAAAAGGTGCTATTACAGAAATCCTCCCAACCTGGGCTAATTGTTCCAACATCCTCTACTTTTGCACATAATCGCAAACCAGCTTCTTCCCATAACTCTCTTATTGCCGCAACGCAAAGTTCCTTAGCAATTTTCTTTTTCGAGTATTGATGAAGTAAATCGATCCCTTTTCCATCAATACTTTTAAATAATTTAACTTTACTATCATCTTCATCTACCGCACCCCCAGGGAATACATATTTACTAGGCATAAAAACTGCCTTATTGCCTCTTTGTCCCATAAGAACATATGTACTATCTTTTTTTTTCCTCAGTAAGATAACAGTTGCCGCATCTCGGATTGGTACCTCTTCAGTGTTATTCATTTTTTTAAATCTTTCACAAATAATTAACTAAAGTATTGTATTGCATTTTTCTTTATCTAGCCTACAAAAAAGAATATATTTTGAACTTATTTAAAATAATGACACCAAATACTAAAAAACAAATCTCAGATTTAAAGATTGATCCTAATCTTCCAGTAATGATTTTCGATGCTGATGAGGTTCTCGTTCACTTTGCTGAACCTTTTGCTATATATCTTAAAAAACATGCCCACCGCTTACATCTAACTGGCTATCGGTTAGATAACGCAATTAAAAAGGCAAAAACAGATGAGGTCGCCACTCCAGATACAGCAAAAGATCTGGTGTGGGGGTTCATAAATGAGGAAACAAAAATCCAGCCAGCTGCAAAAGGTGCTCCACAAGCACTAGAGAAACTTCAAGAATATGCCCAGATTATAATTTTAAGCAATGTCCCTTACTCCGTCCATAATGATAGGGTGGCCAACCTTAAAGACCTAAATATGGATTATCCATTAATTAGTAATGAAGGGATGAAGGGGCCGGCCGTGAAGGAAATCCTGAAAAACCATAAAGCCCAGTCATTTTTTATTGATGACAATCCTTATCAAGTGGAGAGTGTATATAAGGACAATCAGCAAACAGTGTGTGTCCATTTTTCGGTTTGTGACTTAGTTAAGCCTTATATGCCTAAAGCTGTTGGAGCATCTATAGAGCCTACCTCATGGGAAGATTTAGTTTCCCAATTAATAGGCCGTTTAAAAGACGCCGAATGAAAATTAAGGGGATTATCTTCGATAAAGATGGCACTTTATTTGACATCCAAAGATCATGGTCAGAGTGGGCTAAAGTCTTTGTCACGAAGTTCAGCAATCAACATAATCTAGACAAACTGACATTGGCTAAAGCAATAAACTTTGACTTAGCTTCTGATAAATTCGTGAGGGAAAGTATTTTTGTGCATGGCTCCGTGGATGAGATAGTCGAAGCAATTTTCCAAAAGTTCCCGCAAGTAATGAAAAAGAAGATTCATGAAGGTCTATTTGAGGGTTCTGGTGATGCTAAACAAGTACCATTAACTAATCTACATACATTGTTTACTAACTTAGGAACAATTACATTCGGTCTGGTAACAAATGACAGTGAAAACAATGCTATAAAACATCTTGAACAGCATAATTTAACTAAATATTTCGATATGATAATCGGCTATGACAGTGGATATGGTTCTAAGCCAGAACCCGGACAACTCGAGGCTTTTTTAAGAAAAACAAATTTACTATCCCAAGAGGTATTGATGATTGGTGATAGTACTTATGACTTAGTCGCAGCGAATAAAATAAGTATGCCTTGTCTTGGAGTATTGTCAGGAACTGCAAATAAAAAAGATTTAAGTGCCCATACCCCTTTTGTAATTGATAGTATTGATGAATTAGAGGCGTGGCTCAAAAAGACTTTCCTAATTAGGTAGATATCATATAATGATCTACAAGATGTTTGTTACGAATTTTTAATGAGAAGAAAATCTTCACGTATTTCCAAAAAAGAAACTAAAGCCTCGAGGCTTTCGCTTCAGCAACAGGGTTGGCAGATACCATATAACTTTGATAATTTTGTTGAGCCACTTAAGGAAGAGGCAGTGATTGCGATACATAATACGGCAATGAAGATTCTCGAAGATATCGGTGTCCTATTTCTAAATCCAGAAGCATGCAAGATTCTTCAAAAAGCAGGATGTAAAGTAGAACTTAATGACTCAAAGGTGAAAATGGATCGCCGATGGGTTATGGACATGTTGAAAACAGTTCCACAACATTTTTCTATCACACCAAGAAATCCCAAGAATAAAATTAAGATTGGGGATCGGCATATTGTATTTGGTAATGTTTCTTCTCCTCCAAACGTGTTGGATCTAGATAGAGGAAAGAGGCCTGGAGATTTTGATAGCTTTAAAGATTTGACAAAGTTAACTCAATTTTTCAATTGCATTCATTTCTCAGGAGGATATCCAGTAGAGCCAGTAGATCTTCATCCCTCAATTCGACACTTACATTGTTTATATGAACAACTCACCCTTACCGACAAAGTGGTTCACGCTTATTCACTAGGTCCAGAAAGGGTTGAAGATGCAATGGAAATGGCAAAGATTGCTTCTGGTTTAGATGAAAAAGAATTCTTTTCAAAACCAAGAATTTTTACAAACATTAATTCTACTTCCCCACTAAAGCATGATTGGCCAATGCTTGACGGTGCTATGAGATTCGCAAAAAAAAATCAGCCTGTGGTAGTTACACCTTTTACTTTAGCCGGAGCGATGTCTCCTGTCACGATAGCTGGATCAGTTGCACAGGCACTGGCTGAAGCATTAGCAGCAATTGCACTACTTCAATACATAAGCCCTGGAAGCCCTTGCGTTTTGGGGACTTTTACATCAAATGTCGACATGAAAAGTGGAGCGCCTGCCTTTGGAACACCTGAGTATATCAGAGCAACGCAGATTGCAGGTCAAATGGCTCGCTTTTACAAAATCCCTCTACGTGCGTCAAATGCGTGCGCATCAAATGCTCCAGACGCTCAAGCTACATGGGAAAGCTCCAACAGTTTGTGGTCAGCTATTTCTGGGGGAATAAATATGGTTTATCACGGAGCAGGTTGGTTAGAAGGTGGATTAATAGCTAGCTATGAAAAATTTATTATTGATTGCGAGATTATTCAGCAACTTCAAAAATATCTTGACCCTGAAATTACTAATGCTAGTGAGGAAAAGTTGGCTTTCTCAGCTATACAAGAGGTGGGTCATAATGGGCACTTCTTCGGCGCTACACACACCCAAGAAAGGTACAAGGATGCTTTTTATGCACCAATCTTATCAGACTGGCGCAACTATGAGGCTTGGGAAGCAGATGGGAAACTATCGACGGAGAAAAGGGCAAACAATCTTTGGAAGCAGATACTAGAGGAGTTTGAACCCCCAATGATTGATTCAAAAATAGCGTCAGAATTATACAATTTTGTTCAACGAAGAAAAAAAGACGGTGGAGCCAAAACTGATTTTTAAAAAGTCAGCTAATTTTTGTTAATAGCTCGTCGACCGACTTTTTTGCGTCTCCATACAACATTCTACTATTTTCTTTGTAAAACAGAGGATTTTCGATACCCGAATAACCTGTACCCTTGCCGCGTTTCGAGATTATGACGTCCCTAGATTTCCATACCTCCAGTACGGGCATCCCAGCAATAGGACTATTTGGATCATCTTGAGCAGCGGGATTTACAATATCATTAGAACCAATAACTATAACTACATCTGTTTCTGGGAAATCTTGATTTATTTCATCCATTTCGAGAACTATGTCATATGGTACCTTTGCTTCAGCAAGTAGTACATTCATATGTCCAGGTAATCTTCCTGCAACGGGATGGATTGCGAATCTAACATTTTTGCCTCTATTACGAAGGCGTTTGGTAAGCTCAGAAATAGACGATTGAGCTTGAGCAACAGCCATTCCGTAACCTGGGACAATAATAATCTCTTTTGCATTTTCGAGCATACTGGCGACGGAGTCATTGTCGGTTGCAACCATCTCTCCCTCTATATCAGCCAATGGTTCGCCACTTCCTCCCCATCCTCCTAATATAACAGATACAAAGTTTCTATTCATTGCTTTACACATAATATAAGAAAGGATCGCTCCAGAGGACCCAACAAGTGCGCCGGTAACAATTAACAGGTCGTTGCCTAACATAAAACCTGTAGCTGCAGCTGCCCATCCTGAGTAACTATTTAGCATTGATACTACAACGGGCATATCAGCACCACCAATGGCCAAAACCAAATGCGCACCTATAACGAAAGCAATTATAGTCATAGCTACTAGCGTCCATATCCCCGTTTGGTTGAGATATGTCGCTAAGACTGTGTCGTTAAGGTACATCCAACCAAGCACTAAACAAACAACAACCATCAATATGTTTAAGAGATGTCGACCGGGTAAAATAACTGCTTTCCCAGTTATACTCCCAGCAAGCTTCCCATACGCTACTACGGATCCTGTGAAAGTAATAGCACCAATAAAAATACCAAGAAAAACTTCTGTATCATGTATCACTTTATCGGCTCCAAAATACATTTTGGTAGGGTTGATTTCCTGATTTAAACCAATAAAAACTGCTGCTAAACCAACAAAAGAATGTAGGGCTGCTACCAATTCAGGCATCCCCGTCATTTGAACTCTTTGGGCAACAAACAATCCAATTATTGAACCTACAATGAGGCTCGGAATTAAATACTTAGATACACTCATTTCTGGGCCTAATACAGTTGCCAAAATGGCAATAGCCATACCCACAATACCAAACCAAACACCTCTTTTGGCTTTTTCTTGGTTGCTCAAACCACCTAGAGAGAGGATAAATAATACGCTTGAACCGATATACGCCGCTGTTACTAACTCTGTACTTAGCATAAGAGAACCTCTTAACTTTTCTGAAACATGGCGAGCATTCTTTTTGTAACAAGAAATCCTCCCACGATGTTTATTGTTGCGATCAAAACGGAAATACTAGCAAGTATTTCCACGACGAAATTAGGCGACCCAACCTGCAAAAGTGCGCCTACGACGATAATACCGGATATCGCATTGGTCACCGCCATTAATGGTGTGTGCAATGCATGATTTACATTCCAAATAACCTGAAAGCCGACGAAGCAAGACAAAACAAATACTATGAAATGTTGCATAAATGCTGGAGGAGCATATTGGCCTAAAAGAGCTATGACCAGACCTCCCAGAATTAACATTCCTACTTGAAAGGCACCAGCCTTTCTAGTAGCAGCAGCTTCTTCTATTTTCAATTGCTCGGGTGTTTTTTCTACCACTTCTGAATTTTTTGTAGTTGGCACCGCTTTCACCTTTGGCGCAGGTGGTGGGTACATTACTTTTCCACCATGAGTTACAAGCGACCCCCTGATAATATCATCGTCTAGGTTTACAGCTACTTTTCCATTCTTTTCAGGTGTTAGATCATCAAAAAGATGTCTTACATTATTGGCGTAGAGAGATGATGACTGTTTTGCCATCCTACTTGGGAAATCTGTGTAGCCTATAATCGTAACGCCATTTTTTGTAACAACTTTTTTATCTGCCTTGGTTAAATCACAATTTCCACCTTTTTCAGCAGCGAGGTCAACGATTACTGAGCCTGGCTTCATCTTAGCTACCATATCTTTCAGCCATAATTTTGGTGCATCTCTTCCTGGGATTAGCGCTGTTGTAATCAATATATCTATATCTGGAGCTTGCTCTCGGAAACATTCCAATTGCTTTTTCCTAAATTCGGGACTCGAAGGTGCTGCGTAACCTCCATCGGTTGAGCTACTTTCATCAAAATCAAGAAATAAAAATTCGGCTCCCATAGACTCAATTTGTTCAGCAACTTCAGGCCTCACGTCGAATGCTCTTACTACAGCACCTAGGCCTTGGGCTGCTCCAATTGCAGCGAGACCAGCAACCCCTGCTCCTATTACAAGGACCTTAGCAGGTGGAACTCGGCCAGCAGCTGTTATTTGTCCAGTAAAAAATCGACCGAAATTATTTGCGGCCTCTATCACAGCTCTGTAGCCGGCAATATTTGCCATCGATGAGAGAGCATCCATCTTCTGAGCTCTACTTATTCTAGGGATCATATCCATAGAAAGAGAGGTTATCTTTTTCTTATTTAAGTCTTTTACAAGCTGAGGGTTTTGAGCTGGCCATATGAAAGTAATTAAAATCTGTCCGACTTTAAATCTTTTTATTTCAGCAGTGGTAGGTTGATTAACTTTTATAAGCGCTTCACTGTTTTTAATGAGATCGCTTGAAGACGCCATAACTTTTACCCCAGCTGCTTTGTATTCAGCGTCAGCAAAACCTGCACTAGTACCAGCACCTTTTTCGATCAGACACTTATGACCTAACTTTGACAAAAGTTGAGCGCTTTCTGGTGTTAGTGCTACTCTATTCTCGTCTTTCTTATTTTCTTTTAACGCTCCAATAATCATACTATTCTCTTGA